>JBDHQB010000035.1:0-24294 GCA_039806825.1 Parachlamydiaceae bacterium
TGAAGGATGAAGGATGAAGGATGAAGGATGAAGGATGAAGGATGAAGGATGAAGGATGAAGGATGAAGGATGAAGGTCCTAGAAATAAATTTATTTTTCTAGTTTAATGTGTCAAGAGGTTTATGAAAAAAATTCATCCTTCATCCTTCATCCTTTTTATTCTTCCTTCATCCTTTTTATTCATACTTTTTTATTCATACTTTATTAACTGTTATGATTGAAATACCTGGCAAAATACCTGTTCGCATTCACCCAATCTTTTGGGTGTTGGTTTTACTTTTGAGTGCTCTCAGTGCTGGATTTGGTCCTGAAATCCCCTTGAACGAATCTTTACTTCGCACGGGTATTTGGATAGCAGTGATCATTTTCTCTCTTCTCGTCCATGAATATGGGCATGCTCTCACCGCTGTCGCTTTTGGCCAGAATGCTCAAATCGATTTAATGGGAATGGGGGGACTTACAACTCGCAAAGGCCCGGCACTATCGAAATGGAAGGATTTCATTATTGTTTTAAATGGTCCTATCGCAGGATTTATCTTGTGCGCTATCTGCTACTATCTTCTTGGACATTTGCACATTTCTAAAGAATCCATTCTACATTATGTGCTGCGGATCTTAGTGAATGTCAATCTGTTTTGGACTGTTTTAAATCTGATGCCCGTTCAACCCCTTGATGGAGGAAGACTTTTAGGAATATTCCTCGAAGGGATTTTTGGCGTCCGCGGTTTAAGGATCTCTTATTTCATTAGCATGTTGATCGCGGGACTACTTGGAGTCTTCTTTTTGCTCATTCAAGCTTTGATTGCAGCGGTATTTTTCTTTATGTTTGCTTTTGAAAGCTATCGGGGATGGAATGAATTATCGCAAATGAGCGATATGGATAGAAGTGAAGACCTGCAAAAAGAACTTGAGAATGCGGAAGCCTTTGCCAAAAATGGACATTATGATGCCGCTTTGGAAAAATTTTCAGAAGTCATGAAGAAGTCTGGAAAGGGAATGATTTATCAGACCGCTCTTGAGGAAAGTGCGGGTATTTATGCTCATCTTCAAGACTATAATGAAGCTTATCAGTTGTTATCGACTCATAGTAAGAAGTTATCTCCCGAAGGGATGGCTTTGTTTCACAATGTTGCCTACCACACCGAACATTGGAATGATGTGATTCAAATTGGAAGTCAAGTTTATCAAACATTTTCCACACCCTTTACAGCCTTGATCAACGCTGTTGCTCATGCTCAATTGAACCAGATTAAACCCGCAGTAGGTTGGTTAAAAAATGCCATCGATAAGGGGCTGGAAAACCCAAAACTGATTCTAGACCGCCCAGACTTTGATGGAATTAGAGGCTCTTCAGACTTTCAAGAGCTGTATAAAATGTAGCTTAACTGGATGATAAAAGCTTTTCAGCTTGTTCAAGAGTCATCCTCTGAACAGGATCTGGGTGAAGAAGGCCAAGGATAACATTTTGGATGTCTTGAGGAACATTCTTATCATTCAGATGAGATTTTAATAACTCAGTATTGTTCATCATTCTAATTAGGTCATCGTGATCATAGTTAATTCCATCTGGAATCTGATTCATCCAAGGCAAGGGGCAACCATAGATTTCTCTATAGATTGTTATACCTACTCCAAAAGCATCTTTAGCTTGATTTAATTTAAAAAGAGTAGTCAAAGAAAGGGGTAAACTACCTTCCTGAAACATTTCAGGAGGTATTGCATATATCGTTCCTTTATTGCTGTAATACTCGTAATTGCCTTCAAAAGCGGAGCTTTCATTAAATTCCTTAGCAAACGCCATATCGATTATATTTGTTTTAAGCTGACCGTCGGCATTGCTCCAAAGGAAATTTCCATCTTTGGCATCATTATGACAAATCCTACTCCTATGTAATGCAGCCATATTTCTAACTATGCTTAAAGTCGCTTGTTTTTTATCTAGATCTTTCGAAGAATTCTTTGAGGCAAAATTACTAAAATCTCCCTGTTGTAATAGTGCATAAATAGCGGCTTTATGTACCCATGCAGGATGCCTACCAGGGATTAGATGTTCTTTTTTATAAGTCACAAATTTTCTGGTTTTAAGTACTCCTTGGGTAGCTTGCCCTAAATTAGCTTCAATTTTTGCCTGCGAAATGGAAAAGATTCTTTCTGGAAGATATGGTCTTTTGTTTTCTTTTTTAGGTCCCGGTCGTTTGGCCCTTTCTCTTCTATATTCTTCTGCTTTTCGTTCAAGTTGCCTATTTTCATCCCCTGTTATATCTGGTCGATCATGAACAAGGAATTTTGATTTTCCAACCAATTCGCGGCCATAAAGATCGACCATTTTGCTGAGAAATTTGGAAGAACCTTTAACAAAATCAGAGTAGTATCGAAGGAAAACCTCATTAGGCCCATAATACTCCAGATTGTGTGAAAGGCCTGTTTCTTCCTTTCTTAAAACAATATAGGAATTGACCGCTTGGGATAATCTGATTTGAAGGTCTTCTCTATGACTATCTACATAATCCACTGCTGCCTGCATTTGAGCAGCATTCACTAGCTTCCCATCTTCTGGCTTGTAAGCTAATCTCTCCAAATCTTCGAAACTTTTCTTCGGTCCTTCATTTACTTCTGAGGCAGATTCTACATAGGTTACAAGCGGTTCACTAAACGCATTAAGAAAATTCACAAAGTTGGATGAGTTTATGTGTTCCCGTTTAAGCCAAGTTCTACTTGTGATACTGTTAATGTTTAAGAAAATTGGCTGTGATCCCAGATTGACTTGAACCCATTGCCGTGATCCGATCCAGCTAGGTTCGGTCGTCCGCATGGCGATCGAGACTTCATCAATTCCATGCCTTAATTTAAGCCTGCTTTCGCACTCAAAACCTAATATTCTTTTAAAAAAATCGGTAAATGAATCTACCCAAGAGTCCCTTTGATGGTTCTCTTTGGTAAAATAATTGCTATTCAGATTCTTAGTTAAGTTATTATCTATAGACATATTTAATATAATTAATATTTATAATAAAAATTATATCATAATTATTTAAAATATGAAAGCTTTAAATAAAAGTTTTGGAATGTAAAATATCTTTTTAAAATCTGATTTCTATTTGATGAGTAATTTTTCAGCTTTGTTCAAGAGTCATCCTCTGAGTAGGATCGGGGATGCACAAGACCCATGATAACGTTTTGTACCTCTTCAGGAACATTTCGTGAATTCATATTTTCTTTTAGGGTGACTCTCGGGACTAGAGCGAATCGATTACGAAAGGGTATTCCCACCCCCAGTACCCGTACCACACTTCCTCGTTGTAGATTTTTTTGAATTTCGTTCCTAAAGAGATATCTTCAAAACCTTCATCGCTGAATTGGAGCTCTTTGATGGGTGCGTACACATATTCATAGGAGGGAGCGAATGCAAACCGCTTTTTCCCGATAGGAATAAGTTCCCCTTCAAATGCATGGAATTTATATTTCAAACGGCCGTTATCCCATAAAATAAATGCCTCTCCATAGATGTCAGAGTAGTATCGAGCAGCATAGTTCAGCAAATCGTCTTTATTTTTATAAGTTGTGGAAAGAACTTTATTTTCTGGGACATTGTCAGGGAAATCTAAACTCCAATCGTGAAAATCTCTTTCGAGATAAGCATCAAGAATGGTATTTGTTACAACTTGACTGATCGGTGAACAATGTAGGTTTGCTAATATGACAACTCCAATCCCTTGTTCTGGAATCATTGCAACTCTGGCAGTCGTACCATCCAAATATCCATTATGGGAGACAAGAGTATAACCTTGATAATCTTCAAGAGCCCATCCTAGGCCATATTGCTTAAACCCTTGATCTTTAATTTTAGCAAAAGGTGTCATTAAATCTGAGACAACCTTTTCGCTTAGAATTCGCTGTCCCCCATACTTTCCTTTATTTTGAAGCATCTTGACCCATTGAGCCATATCTGCAGCAGAAGAAACAATTGATCCTGCAGGACCAATGCTGTCGACATTTCTATGGGGAAATGATCTAACGCCGGAAGGTGTGTTTACATGAGGCATGGCCACGCTATTAGCTTTATAGAAATCAGAAAAAGTTGTGCCGCTATTGTACATCTTGAGTGGTCTGAAAAGCTTTTTCAGAACAAAATCATCCCAACTGATCCCTTTCAATCGAGGTACAATTTCTCCCGCAGCCATATAAAGAAGGTTATTATAGACCCAGCAATCTCTGAAAGGTTCCACAGCTTTAACCCATTTAAGCTTCGCAAGCAATTCGGGACGGGTAAATGAAGTTCCATACCACAAATAGTTCGAAGCATCCAATCCAGTTCGATGAGAAAGAATGTCCGCTATTGTGATTTTCTTAGAAAGTTTGCTATCTGCAACTTCGAAATTGGGTAAAAGTTGTTGAATAGAAGTATCCCAATCGATCAATCCTTCATCGACAAGTGCACCCAGAGATGCTGCTGCAATAGCTTTAGAACATGAGCCTACGGCAAATACTGTGTCGGGGGTTATCTGCTCCCTATACCCAATTTCGACATGCCCATATCCTTTCAGGGTTTCGATTTCTCCATCTTTAATCACAGCCAAAGATAGCCCTGGAACATGGTAGTGTTCCATCATTTCTACTACAAAAGCATCGAATTTTTCAGTGCTTACAAAATTATCTCCGTGCAAGCTGGAGAGACTAAAGATCATGATGAAGAAAATAGAAATGTATCGCATAGAATTAACTTAGTTGTTCTTTGATTCGTTGAATAAATCGTTTCTGTACAAGATTAAATGCACCCTGAATTCCGTTAAGCAATGCCCTTGGAGAGGAATCTCCATGGCATTTGACAACCACCCTTTCTACTCCGCAGACTATCGCTCCGGGGTATTCTGAATGGTTAAAATGTCTATGTATTTGTGAAATGACCTGTGAAAAGCGGTCTTGAGAGTTTTGTGGGATGTTTTCCTTTAAATAAGAAAAAATGAAACCTGCCATCCCCTCAGCAGATTTAATGAGAATATTACCAGTAAATCCATCAGTCACTAAGACATCTACAACACCTCTATAGATATCGCGTCCCTCAACATTCCCCAAAAAGTTCATTCCAGGACTAAGACCTTGAGCAACCAAAGATTGGCTTTCTTCTTTTAATGTTTGGTAAGCCTGTCTAAGTTCTTTAGTCCCCTTTTTGGACTCTACCCCGATATTAAGCAAACCTACTCTAGGAAGATCAATATTTTGTACACATCTTTGGTAGGCAGCACCAATTCGGGCAAACTGAACCAAATGTTTAGCTTTGCAATAGACATTTCCCCCAACATCGATCACTACAGTGAATCCATTTTCTGTTGGAAGCATAGCCAGAAGGGCAGGTCGGGTGATACCGGGCAAAGAGGGAAGTGACAGGGCGGTACCGGTTACCAGGGCACCTGTATTTCCGGCGGATACCAAAGCATCTACCTGATTTTTTTTAAGTAACCTTATCCCAAGCATCATGGATGAGCCCTTTTTGTGGCGTGCAGCCATCACTGGATCATCTTCCATGGAAATAATATCGGAAGCAGGGCAATAGTCTACGCGGGAGTAAACTCCAGGTTTGTATTGCTCCTGCCATCGTTGATTGAAATCGTGAAGCACCTCTTCGGTAGCGATCAGGGTCAGAGAATGGTCGGAACCGAATCGGGCTGCGGCATCAACGATAGCGCTGCAAAAAGACTGCGGAGGCGTATCGCCTCCCATCAGATCAACTGCGATGCGCAAATGCTGCTCCTAGTTTAGGATTTAGCAGCAATAACGATCCGTTTTCCATAGGCGCCACAAGCACCACAAATGTGGTGAGGTAATTTCTCTTTTCCACAATTTTCACAAGCGCTTAGCTGCTTTGGTGTTTTTGCATGGTGGGCGCGTTTTGAATTTTTGCGCGCATTTGAAAGGCGGTTACGTGGTACTGCCATTTGAGACTCCTTTATTTATTTAGCTTTGTCATCGAAATCCAGATCGGCAAAGGGGCGGTACCCGCCATCATGATCATCTGCTTCTTCAGGATTTCTCAGGTAATGACTGATCTCTTTTCTTTGGGGGCATTTTCCCCCATTGCATTCAACAAAGTGAGGGATTTCTAAGAGAATAGATTCCCTTAATAATTCCCCAAAGTGGAAGATGCCGGACTTATATTCTTCTGGTTCCGGGGTAAGGTAGAGGTTATGCAGGTGGAGTGGAACCGTAACTGGTTTATTACAAATTGCGCAAGGAAGAGAGACTTCTAGGTCTACATCCAAACGAATAATTAGCTCATTTTCAGCTAGATAAGCTTCCCCTTTGACATGGGTTTTATCACAGAATTTAAGCTCTTCTTCTTTAAGATCTAGGAAGCTAGAGTCAACCGTTTCATCAATTTTTTCGACATGGCCGCTTCGCAGTTGTTCCACGAAGATTTTAAATTCATCTTCCATAGGGTCAATTTGTCTCAATAAATGGCTAAAGTTTAAACCTCTTCCTCATTTTACGCTAGTGAAATCGTATCCTACGGCAAATGAAAGTCTTATATAGAATTAATTTGAATAATAAATAGTTATTTAATAAAGTAATATTGTAGTAATCTCTTAATAATAGACTATTTATGGTTAATCCTACTCAACAAGCACCTCGTGCTTTTGTTAAAGTTTTCTGGGAAATTCGCTTTTTTCCCGTTATGAGTAATCCCGATCTGAGTAAAGAAGAGCCGCTTCCCCTAAAGAATAGGGCTATGTTTTATATTTCCCCTGATTCTTTGCCTACGGTAGATGCCCAAACCCTAGTTAAGCTTATGAGTGCATTCCATAAATCTTCCAAGGAAATGGTAGAAAATCTTCTTGCGCAAGCTAAAAGTCTTGAGGAGTTTAAGGAAGAGGATGCCGATCGAAATTTTGAAATTGCGAAGATGATTACTTGGATTAAGATGTTACAAGATTTGATTGAGCGTCTACGAAAAGATATTAAATAAGGGTCGGAATTCAGAAGACGGAAGTCAGAAGTCAGAAGACAGAAGGGATACTAGAACTCAATATTCTAAGAGAAATTATCTTCTGTCTTCTCAATTCTTCTCTTCTGTCTTCCGACTTCTGTCTTCTGAATTCTTTGTATTCTGTCTTCTGACTTTCTTTTTTATGGAAAAGATCGACTCGTTCCTCTATGATAGTAATTTAAAGCTATTTGATTCCTTTGATTAATGGAACGAAAGGCTCGCAAGTTAGTGTTTAGTCCAACCTATCGAGGTTGAAAAAATTAGATGGAATATAAAAGTTTTAATTTAGGGATAGATAGAAAACAGATTCCTCTTTAGGTATTGCGAACTCTTTCGTCCAAAACACTATAGGTTACGACATGGACGAAATTCTTTTAAATATTGAATCTAAAGAAATTAGATATGCACATCTCCGTAACGGTCAGTTGCGGGATCTTGTGATAGAACGGAAAAAAGAACGTCAGATCACAGGAAATATTTACCGTGGTCAAGTCACGAATATCCTTCATAACATTCAATCTGCTTTTATCGACATCAATGAAGGTGATAATGGATTTATCCATATCTCCGATATTATTGAAAACACGAAGAAGTTTGAGCAGTTATATGAGATGGATTTTGAGTTAGACTATGACATTAAAAAAGTGGACCACCGTCAAACTCAACAGCAGAACATTGAAGAGATATTAAAGATTGACCAGCCTGTTTTAGTTCAGGTCGTCAAAGAACCTATTGGATCAAAAGGGGCGCGCCTAACGTCTAACATCTCGATAGCAGGCCGATATTTGGTTCTGCTTCCGAATTCCTCCCACCGTGGAGTTTCCCGTAAAATTGAGGACCGTAATGCGCGTGAATGGCTCAAAAAATTTATCCGATCATTCGAGATGCCAAAAGATATGGGACTGATTTGCAGAACAGCTAGCTGCTTGGCAACTCCAGAAATGTTGATCGACGAGGCAAATGACCTGTTGTCCACATGGCAAGGGATTATGCAAAGCTTCCAAAAGGCAACTAAGCCTGTCATGCTATTTGCAGAATCTGATTTGATTAAAAAAGCTGTTATCACTTCGATTGACAAACGTTTTGACCGTTTGATGGTTGATGACTATCAAACCTATCAAACCTGCAAAAGGCTGTATAGCCGTTATGCCTCCGAGCATCCTCTACGAATCGAATACTATCGCGATAAAGTGCCGATGTTTGAGCGCTTTAATGTCGAAAGGGAGATTGAAAAAACCTTAAAAAGGAAAATTTGGCTTCCAAGCGGTGGTTATCTGTTCTTTGATAGAACAGAGGCTATGTTCACGATCGACGTTAACTCTGGAAGAAGCTCAACGACCGGAGAGGGCAATGTGGAGGAATCGCTTGTAAGGATTAACTTAGAAGCCGCTGATGAGATCGCACGCCAACTCAGACTTCGCAATATCGGCGGACTGATTATTTGCGACTTCATCGATATGCGTCTACGCAAAAACCAAAGAAGGGTCCTGGAAAGGCTGAAAGATTGCATGAAGGAAGATTCAGCGAAGTGTACAATTCTTGGCATGAGCGAGTTTGGGCTCGTCGAAATGACCCGCCAGCGCAACCGTGCTTCCTTGACTCAGACTATTTTCACTTCGTGCCCTTACTGCCATGGAAGCGGTTTGGTTAAAACGCATGAAAGTATATCGATTGAAATCGAGAGGGCTTTGAAAAAGGTCATTGGCTGCCATCAACAATTTGGCATAAAGCTTATCACCCATCCAGAGTTGGATCATTACTTGCACATTATTGATAAAGAGCATCTTAGAAGGGTTGCTGAAGAACTCAACGCCCATTTAGAATTCAATTCGGATGACAATTTACACATCAACGATTTCCGTTTCTTTTCAACGACGAATAATAAACAGATTGAAGTGTAAGGCTACTGCATGCAGAGGTTTTCTAAATTACTGGCTGAAACGGCGAAAGAGTTTAATATTGATCCTGGGGTGATTAAAACTCTGGATGCTTTTCAAAAAACTTACATCGATGCAGGTGTGAAAAATGGATTCAATCCAGAGTATATTGAAGAGCTTTTAATTCAGTTAGCCAAGCTAGTAGCCAGCGAATTTAAACACCCTTCTAAATTTGATCTTTACCATGAGGCTATTCGAAAGCCTTTTGACTATTATCAATTTGGAATCGACTTCATCAAGCCTCTCATCGATTGGGATCAATCAGCAGTCTATCGGATGGAAATTGTCGATACTATCGAAAAGCAGTTAAAGCAGGGCGAGAATGTTATTTTATTGGCAAACCATCAAACTGAACCTGACCCCCAGGCGATAAGTATTTTACTGGAAGAAAAGCATCCTAAACTAGCTGAAGAAATGATTTTCGTTGCAGGCCATAGGGTCATCAGCGATCCGCTAGCTATTCCATTTAGTAAGGGGCGCAACTTACTTTGTATCTATTCAAAGAAATATGTAGAAACCCCGCCAGAACAAAAACCTGAAAAGCTTTCCCACAATCAAAAGACCATGCGCAAGATGAGCCAGCTGCTGGATGAGGGTGGAAAATGCATTTATGTTGCCCCTAGCGGGGGTCGTGACCGACCAAATGCTAAAGGAGTTCTAGAAGTTGCCAATTTTGATGCTAATAGCATTGAAATGTTTTACTTGATGACTCAACAAACCAAGACTAAAACCCATTTTTATCCTCTAGCATTAGCTACCTACAATATCTTGCCTCCTCCCAATAGCATTAATAAAGATTTGGGAGAAATCCGCTCCGCTAAATGTTCCCCAATCAAAATGGCCTTCGGGGAAGAGGTAGACATGGAAAACTTTGATAGGAGTGAGCTTGCAGACAAAAAACAGCGGCGCAAGCTACGCGCCGATCATTTTTGGAAGCTTGTCAAGCAAGACTACGATTATATTATCAAAGACGTTACTTAGATATTTCAGCATTTTGAATGTCTTGAACTTCTAAAGTACGTCCAATAGCAGCTTTCTCTTCTGAATCACGTTTTTCAATCCTTAGAGATGAATCTATTCTTGGAGTCAAATAAGGTGTAAAAGTGGAGGAGTCAGTGCTCGGTTTTCTTTCATGCTGGCAAAGGCTACTTATACTTTCAGGTGTACTTGCGAAAGAACATGGGCTGGACTCAGATTCTCTTTTAGTGTCTAGAGCTCTGGAAAGTGGTGGAGTGAGCAATTCTGGAGATGATTGAACATTTTTATTTTTTTCTGAGAAATTTATTGGCAGCTTCGGCATTAACGGAACGTCAGGATTATCTAAAATATTTTCCATTGCCAACCGAACTTCTTCATACCTAAAATTAGGAATGGAGGGATAGGATTCAAAGACATTATAAGGTACACATTCATCTCTAGGATCTTTTAATACTCTTTCAGCAATCTTTTCAGTTTTCTTATGGTTACACTCTTCAGTCCACTCATGTTCCGCAGCCTTGTGCTCAACTAAAATCATCGATCCTAAAAGACCAAATCTCTCAATTATAGCATTTTCATCCAGCTTTACAATATCTTGAGGGTCAATTCTAAAAGTCCCTGGATTTTTTAAAATGGTGTAATGTGCACGTTCAAGAGCCGCTTGGCTTGCTGCAGGAGTTACGTTGTACCCATCTATCGCTCCCATAATTCCTCCGAAAATTCGTTTAGTCGTAAAGATTCTCAAGAATGCGCATTTAAAAGTAAATAAAAAAGTTAATACTATTAAATATCTAGGTTTTTAAAATTATAATTGATTAAAGATTAAACAAATGTTATTATAATAATGAATCTTCGTAAGAGGAGGCATTTATGGGCCTATCGTCACGATTGAAGGAGTTTCTTCGACAAGAACGGGTATCCTATCAAGTGTTAACTCACCCTGTTTCCAAATTCAGCGCTCTAGATAAAGCGAATGAATTCCATATTTCCGGTAAGGAAATGCTGAAAAGCATCGTATTGTGGGTTGATGGTAAGTATGTCATGTGTATCGTCCCCGCAGTTTATAAGTTAGATTTGGATAAATTTAGGGAGATTTCAAAGGCACAGGAAGTTCGATTAGTCAAAGAAGATGAACTTCCTAAGTTATTCCCTGACTGTGAGTTAGGAGCAGAAAGCCCCTTTGGGCATCTCTACGGAATGAGCGCTTATTGCGACAAACTCATCACAGAAGATGAGAACGTTATTTTTAATGGCGGATCGCATGAAGATCTCATCCAGATGAATCTAAAAGATTTTCTCAGACTGGAAAAGCCAATTATAGCAGAAATCGGGCGCCACATCTAAAAAAGAACGAAGGATGAATGATTCAAAAAACCATTCATCCTTCATTATTCTACATAACAATTCGATGTTTGCTTAAATCAAAGAACACATCTAAAATATTCTAGGAATGAGGTAAACCCAGTTATATTCTAGAGGGTGTAGTGGATATTCAATCACTAGTAGAAAAGTTATCTACAGTTCCTTTTAAGGGAACAATCAGCCAACCGGTTAATAAAAAGGCCGACGTTAAAAAAATTTCAATGAAAGCTTTAAAGATCAAGGGAAAGGACTTTATTCAACTGACTAAACATTATGCTGTGAAGGATATTCACGAGAATTATTCAATTGACGTGTTGTTATGTCATTTAGAAAAACTTTTTCAGGAATACAGGCAGGGAATATTTGATACTGAAGAGGGCAATTACCACGTTTTAGTTAGCAGCTCAGGGAAGGTGAAAGTACTGTCAAAAAAATTAGAGAAGAGGGGTTTAGATCTAGCTCACAATAGGTCCAAAAACACCGTGTTGAGGGAAGGCGAGTCCATTGACTTCTTGGTTCATCTGGGAGTGATGACTAGGGAAGGAAAGGTGATCGCATCTAAAAGTCACAAATTTAAACAAATCAATCGATTTTTGGAGATCATTGAAGATGTGATTAGGTCGATGAAGAAGCGCGAGAAAATTTATATCGTCGACTTTGGGTGTGGGAAGTCCTACTTGACTTTTGCCCTCTATTATTATCTTGCGGATATCCTTGGAATGGATGCAAAGATTACTGGATTAGACTTAAAGGCCGATGTGATTAAGCATTGTTCCGGCGTTGCTGAGAAGTTAGGGTACGGGGGATTAAAGTTTGAGGTTGGAAAGATTGAAGGATATGTTCCCCAGCATAGTATCGACATGGTTGTGGCGTTGCATGCCTGTGATACGGCGACAGATGCGGCGATAGCGCAAGCTGTAAGATGGGGTGCAGAGGCAATTTTGGCAGTCCCCTGTTGCCAGCACGAGTTGTATGGTCAGGTTAAAAACGAGGAACTCCAATCCCTCTTAAAGCATGGGATTTTGAAAGAGAGGTTTGCAGCATTAGCTACAGATGCAGCAAGGGCTAATTTATTGGAGATGCAGGGGTATAGAACACAAGTGATGGAATTTATCGATTTGGAGCACACGCCAAAGAATTTGCTGATCAAAGCAATAAAGACAGGTCACATTTCTCCGAAGGCAAAAGAGGAGTACCAACGCTTAAAATCGTTGCTCCATTTTAACATAACTCTGGAAAAGCTTCTGAGTGAGGGTTAGGATGGGGTGGCGTGTGAGGGAGTTAAGTTTGTGCAGAATTTTTAACGCAAAGGCGCAAAGACGCAAAGAGTAAGGAGAGGTTTGTGAGTGGGTTAAGTTTGTGTGGAATTTTTACGCAGAGGTGCGGAGGCGCAGAGGTTCGCAGAGGTGTAGGTAGAGCGGTTTGTAGTGCTTAGAACTGTTTGCGCTGACGAGCACCATTGGCAATGCCGAGGAACGGCAAAGCCAATAGTGCTCGCCAGCGCAAACGGTGCTACTTGAACATTCGAGGAACGAATGTTCAATGGCTTCTTTTTTTACTGCAAACCCTAGGGATTTTAAAAACTATTTATGCTTTTTAAGAAAGAGGTATGGAGATTTCTCTGCGGTCTTGATGTTCTAAAAATCGAAACGGTAAACCTACAAAAGTTTAGTCAATGAATCCCTAACAAAAAAGAAAAGAAACCCTTGAACATTCGTTCCTCGAATGTTCAGTAGCACCGTTAGCTTTTGCGGGTACCTTTAGTTCTGCCCGTTCCTCGGCAGAGCTAAAGGCACCCGCAAAAGCTAACAGTTCTAAGCACTACAACCCGCTACCTACCTTTGCGACTTTGCGTCTTTGCGTTAAAAATTCTGCACAAACTTCTAGGCTAACTAGCTGAAAAACTTTTTTACGCTGGCCCAGCGCTCTGCCATTGTTTTGGCAATGTAAAGGACCATCGTTTTCTTCAAGTTATCTTGACCATCCTGGTCTTCTGTTGTGATATGAGCCACGTTTTCAATATGGTGACGCACAGCATCCTGAAAAGTATCGAAATCTCTATAATTGTTTTGTTCTTTCCATAACGGATGAATCAACTTAACTTGTTTGAATGTCACACTATTTCTAAGTACTGCATTGCGGAACGCCTCGATATTTCTGGCATCCTCTATATCAAATTCTCGGAGACTATTCACCTCAAGAGTGATCTCTTTAATTCTTCTCAATCCCCCTAAATGAACCCAAGCCTTGCGGTCCATATGGCTCGCCTGCAACGTCTTCAAGTTGGGAAAGTACTGTACAAGCGTTTGCATAAACTCCGAAGAAAGCTCAGCATGGTCCAAGTCCGCTTGGTTTTCTCCACCCCTTGGCTTATCAGCTGGATTCATCATCAGATTGAGATGTCGAATGGATGGGTTAGGAACTAAATCCCCATTGGCATCCGTTTCTAAAATTGATTTGAGAAGTTCTGTTTGCTCTCCCTTAGATTTCGATAAGTCGAAGGTCAAACGTTTTAAGTGTTTTAATCCTTTAATTTTCCCTAAAACTTCTTTACTGATGTCAGTATGTAGCGTTACAGCTCTGGCTTCAGGGCAGTTTTCTAATAACTCTGATATATGGCGCAATCTTTGCTGATGACTTCCACCAACGATTGCATCTTCGTAATTGGCAGTATCAAAATCCCTAAACCATTTTTGGTGATTCTTAAACCATTCAAGCTTGTTGTTCCATCTTTCTTGTTCAGCTTTCAATAACCCAACTAGGTCATTTCTCTTTCTCATCTCTTTTATCAATTCTTCGTCATAACCCTTAACCTTCATCATCTGTTCGCTGTAGGACTTGCCCCAGCGCCAAACAGCGAATTGGTAGCCTCCCATGGCGATACCACCTACGTTGAGCATAATCATTGTGCCCAGGGTCTTATCCCACCCTTCGGGCGCAAAATATGCGGCAGTAACTCCTGCACCTATAGAAACAACAACGATCAGGATAGGGAAGGCAACTTTACAAACTTTGCGAAGTCTAGGTGTTAGCTTTTGTTCATAGAGGGACTGTAACTTTTGAACACGTGTAGGCTCTTGGTACTCAGTAGGCTGACTGCTAAACGACTGCTTAACTTGATCTAAAAAGCCCATAAGATCACAAAAGGGTTGATTTAAGAGACTCAACATGACTATTCTAAACTATTTAAGAATTGAGGAAAAGCTATGTTTAGTCGTTGTTTTTTAATCTCATCCCTTTTGCTTCCATTATCTTACCTCCTCGGAAACTACTCTGTGATCCCTGAAGCAGGTCAATTAAAGATTTTAACTCCTGATTTGGCTGAGAGAAAGACTTTAAAGATTAAACTTGACAATGGGTTAGAAGCTTACTTGATTTCAGATCCTAAAGCTGACCAATCTGCTGCAGTTTTGGTGCTAAAGGCAGGCTTTTGGGACGATCCGGCGGATCATCCAGGAACGGCTCATTTTTTAGAGCACATGCTTTTTTTAGGGACAAAGCAGTATCCCATTGAAGATGAGTATTCCCGCTTTATTACAGAAAATGGGGGTACTAACAATGCGATGACCACTGCCGATTTTACCTCCTACATGTTTTCGATTCAAAATGAAGCTTTTCCACAGGCATTAAATCGTTTTTCAAGCTTTTTCAAAGATCCTCTATTTAACTCATCAGGCGTTGAGCGGGAGATGAATGCGGTCGACCAAGAATTTGGGGTGATGAAAGATGATGATACCGCAAGATCTTCCTTTGTTTTGAAAGAGCTCGCCAATGTCAAACATCCTTTCCATAATTTTAATGTGGGAAGTCGAGAAACATTAAAGAGGGTCTCTCAGGAGACTTTAAAAGAGTGGTATGCAAACCATTATAGTGCAAATCTGATGAAGCTACTGGTCTATTCCAACATGCCTCTCGACCAGTTAACACCACTTGTTGTTCAAGATTTCAGTGGAATAGCAAATAAAAACCTTCCGGAATACAACGATAGTGCATCCTTATTGACCCAAGACATCAAAGAAAAATTTATCTATGTCACTCCAAAGAAAGATATCCACACTCTTACGCTCATATGGGAATTGCCCGAGAAATTTGCATCGATGCTTGAAACAGAGCCTGATCATGTCCTTTGCAATATTTTAGGCCATGAAGGTAAGGAAAGTCTTTTGGCAGATTTGAAAAAGGACAACCTTGCCGAATCGATTTCTTGTGGTGGTATAAAACTATCGCATGAAAAAATTATGCTCGCAGTCTATGTAGGGTTGACCCAGGAAGGAATCGGAAAGAAAAATGTTGTTATTGAACGTATTTTTCAGCTTTTAGCCTTATTGCGCGAAAAGGGTATTCCTGAATATCTCTTCAATGAGATGCAAAAACTAGATGTCTTGAAATACCAATTGCAAACTCGCTCTGAACCTTTTGAAATGGTAACACAATATGCTAACTTACTTCCTTATGAGGACATGAGCACCTTTCCAGAATATAGCGAGGTCATCCAAAGGTTTGATCCAGAAGCTGTTCAGGAACTGCTAAGGATTTTGACTCCCGAAAATGCGACCTATATTTTGTTGGCTCCTCCAGAATTGACAGGTGTAAAAACTGACAAAGAGGAACAATGGATGAAAGTTCCTTACACGGTGACTTCAATAGATCCTCAGCTAATCCGTCAGTGGAACAGCGTGCAACCGAATCCCAATATTCAGATTCCACCTCCAAATCCGTTTATCCCTAACAATGCTAATGTAGTGCCTGCAGTGGGAAATCCTGCAGAGATACCTGTACCAAAACTAATTGTTAATGATTCTTTGGGGATGGTTTATTTCGCTAATAATTCGCAATATGGGACGCCAGAAGTTTTCTGGGCAATGGACCTACGCACACCGGCAATCCAGCCAGGGAATTCTCTTTCAAATGTTTTGGGCGAGCTTTATGTAAAAGGCCTTAACGAGATTCTGAAAGATACTTCCTATAATGCAACTTTGGCTGGGTTGAATTTAGATATCGCAAGGTCGGAATTTGGAATTTTGATAAATATCAATGGATATGCTGACAAAGCAGATCTGCTTCTAAAAGATGTCTTCAAGGCTATCTCTGAATATAGCATTACTGAAGAGCAGTTCGAAACTTATAAAGCGACCTTAACAAGGGATTATCAAAACTATTCAAAAGAGAAACCTTATTTACAAGCTTCAGAGCTAATGCGCAAAGCGATCTACAAAGATTACTCAACTAATTTTCAAAAAGCTAAAGCGATCGCTGAGATTGACTACAACAAGTTTAAAAGTTTCGTCGGCAAACTTTGGGAAAAAAGTTTTGTTCAAGGTATGGCGTATGGTCAGTTGCAAGAAAGCCAAGTGAAGGATGCCTGGAATGTTTGGACGAATTTAATTAAGTCTTCCCCTTATCCTGCGGGCAAACTTGCCCACTTGAAAGCTATTGCGCTTCCTGAAAAAAAGGGGCCTTTTTACATCGAAAAGAAAATCAATACACAGGGAAATGCGATATTGCTTGGAATTGAGTCTTCAGGTTTCTCTCTGAAAGAATTTGCTGCGGAACAAATTTTAGGGCAAGCGATAGGGCAATCTTTTTTCACTGAATTAAGGACAAAGCAGCAAACAGGCTACATTGTTTTTGGATATGCTGACGAGATTGAAAAAAATCTGTGGTTATTTCTCCTTACCCAATCGAATACGCATGATCCTAGGGATCTTTTGGCCAGGTTTGAGCTGTTTATAGAGGGCTACTTGAGAAATTTGAAGTCAGAAGAAATTCCTCAGGAGAGGTTTAAAACAATTCAGCAAGCATTGTTGACGATTATAAAAAAGCCAATGAGGAATACAGAAGAGATGGGATCTCTTTTGAACAAGCTCGCTTTCAAATATGATGGCGACTTTGATTGGGTATCGAAAAGAATCCAAGGATTTGAAGAGCTTAGCTACGATGAATTCTTAAATTTCACTGAAAGCGTACTTGGAAAAGAAAATAGAAGGCGTATTGCTGTTATCTTGTATGGTGTGCTTCCTAAGGAATTAGCGTTGGAATATCAACGAATTTACGATTTTGATGCTTTAAGGAAGTTAGGGAACTATAATTCAGGAATGAAAAGGCCATGAAACCTTTCTATTGGTTAACAAGGACAATTTTTAAGGGTGGCTACAAGCTATTCTATGGGCTTAAAGTGTATGGGGTTTCCAATATTCCTGAAGGTCCTGGAATTTTAGCCGGTAATCACGCATCCTATTTCGATCCACCGCTGATTTCTGCAAGTTATCCAGGCGAGGCGACTTTTTTAGCAAAGGATGATCTCTTTGTTAATCCATTCTTTCGTTTTCTCATACAGCATTTAAATGCCTATCCAGTTGCTGATGAAGGGGCAAAAAACCTTAACTCCTTCAAGATGGTGATAAAGTTTTTGGAAGAGGGGCAGAAAGTTGTGATTTTTCCTGAAGGTTTTAGATCTCCAGATGGAAACATACAGCCTCTTAAGACGGGTGTTGCAATGATTGCGCTAAGGACGCAATGCCCTGTGATTCCGGTGTATGTCCATGGAACATTTCAGGCATGGCCCAAAACACAGAAGTATCCTAAGCTGGGTGAAAAGCTAGCGTGTGTATTTGGGAGTGCGATCCACCCAAAAGATTTTGCCCATTTGGACAAAAAGCACGCACAGGAAGAAATGACAAAAGTTTTATCAGATAAGCTTTTTGCTTTGAAGGATTGGTATGAGAATGGAGCACAAGGGGCTCCTCCGTAACAGGAAGAGGGAAGTCGGTAGTTAGAATTCAGAAGTCGGAAGTCAGAAGTCGGAAGTTAGAATTCAGAAGTCGGAAGTCGGACGAAGTGTTGCTAGCGCGGAGCGCCCTGGAGTGCTGTGCCCTATGGCACAGCTCTTTACTAGAGAATAATCTACAAGTGCCCAAGCAGTATACTTTGGCCCTACGAGCTTTACAGTTTGTTAAGAGCTGTGCCATAGGGCACAGTACTCCAGGGCGCTCCGCGCTAGCAACACTTCGTCCAACTTCCGACTTCTGAATTCTGAATTCTGACTTCCGACTTCTTCTTCCTCTCCGTGGAAATTTACGCGTTGTAGGAGGATGAATGCACAAGCCCACCAGTTCCAGTCCAGTTTGTGTGGAAGAACTTGCCGCGTGGTTCACCTACTTTCTCATAGGTGTGCGCGCCGAAATAGTCCCTTTGCGCTTGCAACAAGTTTGCAGGCAATCTTGCTGTCCTCAAGCCATCGTAGAAAGCTAAAGCTGTGCTAAAGCATGGGATAGCAATCCCTAATTCAGCTGCAGCACCGATAACTTTTCTCCAGCCGGTCTGTGTTTTCTCGATCTCTTTTTGGAAGAAGGGTGCCAACAATAAGTTCTGAAGGTTCGGATTAGCATCATAGGACTCTTTAATTTTGCCCAAGAATTTGCTGCGGATAATGCATCCCCCCCTCCACATCAATGCGATCGCCCCCAAATTCAATTTCCACTTATAATCGTTCGCTGCTTGGCGCATCAGCATAAATCCTTGTGCGTAGCTTATAATCTTGGAAGCATACAGTGCCAACCGAATGTGTTCGATGAACTCCTGCACATTCCCAGCAAACTTACCATTTGGTCCTTTTAGAATTTTGCTAGCGGTAACACGCTCATCTTTTAATGCAGATAAATTCCTAGCAAAAACAGCTTCAGATATCAATGTCAAAGGCTGGCCAAGGTCCAATGCATTGATCACTGTCCATTTCCCAGTTCCCTTCTGACCTGCAACATCCAAAATTTTGTCCACCATAGGCTTGCCATCTTCATCTTTGAAGGCAAAGATATGACTTGTAATCTCGATCAGATAGCTGTCTAATTCGGTTTGATTCCATTTTCCAAAGATTTCGCTCAATTGATCTGGTGTTTGACCAGCGCCATTGTTTAAAAGGCTGTAGGCTTCGCAAATGAGTTGAATGTCGCCATATTCAATGCCATTGTGTACCATTTTTACATAATGTCCAGCACCATCATCCCCCACCCAATCGCAGCATGGTGTGCCATCGTCTACCTTAGCAGCTATTGCTTGAAAGATCGGTTTCACATGGGGCCAAGCTTCAGGATTTCCACCAGGCATAATTGAAGGCCCATTTCTTGCCCCTTCTTCCCCTCCAGAAATGCCTGTTCCAATATATAATATCCCTTTAGCTTTTAAATCTTTAGTGCGGCGATTTGTATCGGTAAATAGGCTATTTCCACCGTCAATAATGATATCGCCTTTTCCTAGGAGTGGAACCAAGGCTTCGATAAATTCATCCACCGGATCGCCTGCCTTTACCATTAACATGACTCGGCGTGGTCTCTTCAAATTTTTTACCAATTCTTCAAGACTGTGTGTTCCAATGATCTTAGTTCCATTCGCCGGCCCTTCTAAAAATTCATCCACCTTTGAAGTGGTACGGTTGAATACTGCAACGGTATAACCATGATCGTTCATATTGAGGACAAGGTTTTGGCCCATTACCGCCAACCCAATTAGACCGATATCCGCTTGTGCTGCCATAATTCCATCCTATGCTTTGAGTATTAGTCCTAGCATAGATCAAAAAACATAAAAAAAATAGCACCGAATCAATAGATTTGGACTATTGAATATAACTAAAATGTAGGGAACATTCCTAGGTGAAAGCCCCTTATGAGAGTTCTGCGAGTATCCCATATTTTTAGAGATTATTCTTCTCAATAATTTAGATATTTCTTTTGTATCGATAAAAAATTGTGAGAATAATATACTATACATTCCGCTACGTTTACTAAGCTTCGATTATGCAATTACTTAAAAGATTGAAACATCTAAATGATTTTATCCCAAAGAGTTACATTTGCTACACAGAAGGCTACACAACCTCAATACTTAAAAGCGATCTAATAGCTGGATTTACTGTAGGAATAATTTCTTTACCGCTTGTCATGGCCTTTGCCATTGGGGCAGGTGTTAACCCTGATCGCGGCCTTTTTACAGCCATCGTGGCCGGTTTTATCATTTCTCTTTTGGGTGGCAGCAGGGTTCAAATCGGCGGCCCCACAGGTGCCTTTATTCCTATTTTATACATGACCGTCCAAAGGCATGGCTACGACGGGCTTGTTATTGCCGCAATCTTAGCGGGCATTATGATGATGATCTTCGGGTTTGCCCGCGCAGGTGTATTACTTAAATTTATTCCTTACCCAGTCACCACTGGATTCACAAGTGGAATCGCCGTAGCAATTTTTTCATCCCAAGTAAAAGATTTTTTTGGCTTGAAGATGCAAAGTGTTCCTCCTCACTTCATTGATAAAATGGAGCAGTATTATATTCATGCTTCCACGTGGAACCCTTGGGCTATTTTTATTGGTGTATCTTGTTTAGCGATAATGATTTTTATAAGAAAGTTTTATCCACGAATTCCCGGCGCCATCATCGCTGTGATCATTGCAACTTCGCTTGTTTATTTTTTTAATCTACCAGTAGAAACCATTGTTCAAAAATTTGGCACTATACCCAACATGTTACCTGAGCCCTCATTGCCTACATTTAGTATGGATCAAATCATTGCTGTTTTTCCCGATGCGATCACAATTGCAATGCTTTCTTCCATAGAAGCCTTGCTTTCTGCTGTTGTTGCAGATGGGATGAGCGGCAACAAACATAGGTCCAATATGGAATTGGTTGCTCAGGGGTTTGCAAATATCTGTTCAGTGATTTTTGGAGGGATTCCAGCAACGGGTGCTGTCGCGAGGACAGCTGCAAATGTAAGATTAGGTGCCAAGACTCCACTTGCGGGAATGATCCATGCTGTTACAATTTTGGCTTTGATGTTTGTTTTTGCTCCTTTGGCAGGTGAGATCCCCATGGCTTGTTTGGCTGCATTGCTGATCTTTGTTGCCTACAACATGAGTGAAAAAGAGCATTTCATAGATATTCTAAAAGGGCCCAAAGGCGACGCATTAATCCTTCTGATTACTTTTGGGCTGACAGTGATCATCGACATTACTGTTGCAGTACAAATAGGAGTAGTTTTGGCGGCTATTTCATTCTTAAAGAAAATGACAGAGTCTTCCAGGGTTGAAGTTTGCAAATTATTAGTGGAAGAAAATGCACATGAGCACCCTCAGGAGTCCGATTTGATCTTCAGAAAGGATGTTCCAGACAATGCACAGATCTTTGAAATCAATGGTCCTTTTTTCTTTGGAATTTCTGAAGCCTTAAATGATCAATTGAGATTTATCCACCCTGAGCCCAAATATTTTATTTTGCGGATTAGCAGAATGACAATGATTGATTCTTCTGGATTGCATGCATTAAAGCAGTTTGCTCAGAAATGTAAGCAGAAGGGAATTATATTCATGATAGCCGGCGCGCGCGATCCTAAAATTGTAAACATATTGAGAAAGTGTGGGATTTACAGAGTCGTTGGCGAACACAATGTTTATACTCATTTAGACTTAGCTTTGGCTAGCATTAAGGAATTGGAAAACGCGCCGGTGCCTGTTCTAGCCTAGCTTAAGGGCAGCGACACGGACACGTTTAGAACAAATTAACCAATGCTTTTTTCAACTTTGCAGCTAATCTCTCCTTATCCTCCTGTAACTTCTCAGCTAAAGGAAAACTATTCTGCAAAATCTCCTCAATGACATTTTTATCCTTAATCAACTCGTCCAATACAACCCTTTCAGGTAACACTAAACAAATCGACCCTTGGTGCAATAAACCTTGTTTAGTTCTTCTCTGGGCAGCCCCTGCGACTTTTTTGCTATCAATGATCACATCATATTGTGTGGGTTTTGCCATGCAAAAATTTACTCGTTCATTACATGCACAATCCATTTTCAAAATTTCAGCTTTGAGCCCTGTCACTTCTTGAATTGCCTTTGCAACCTTTCCATTGACATAAGCATAGTTTTCTAAAGTGCTATCAGAAAAATTAGAGTGGTGGCTGGGGATTAATACACCAAAAGCTAAATCGTATGGGTGCAAGATAACTCCACCCCCTGTGGGTCTTCGTGCAATCTCCCAATCCCTATTAAGCAATGCTTCGCGATCGATTTTTTCATTCGCATCAACGAAATATCCATAAGTCAAACTGGGTTTTCTCCACTGATAAAAATGGATGGACGCCACCGATGAGGAAGACAAAGCCAGCAACCTTTCGTAATCCTCTTCCATACTCTCTTCTGCTGAAAACATTTATGATCCTGCTTTTTAACATTTTTACCTATGATTGAAAATCGATGAAAAAATAACAAACGATTGTTATAAGTAGCCTATGATTGGATGGACTGTATTCTTATTAATTATCGGATTTCTCCTTGTATTAGATCTTGGAGTATTTCATCGCAAATCCCATGTCATTCCGTTAAAGGAAGCGATATTTTGGAGCGCGCTTTGGATTACCATCTCATTGCTTTTTGCTTTGGGGGTTTATTACTACAAGGGTGAAGAGGCAAGCTTAAATTTTCTAACGGGTTATCTGCTTGAGTATTCATTAAGTATTGATAATCTTTTTGTTTTCGTTGCGGTATTCAGTGCATTTCACATTCCAGAGATATCGAGACATAAAGTTTTGTTTTGGGGAATTTTGGGAGCCCTTGTTTTCCGTGCTATCTTCATTTATTTAGGGTTAGCATTAGTTCAGAAATTCCAGTGGATTTATTACCTTTTAGGTATTTTCCTAATCTTTTCTGGTCTTCAAATTGCATTTGGGAAGCAGAAAGTGAAAGATCCAAGCCAAAATTGGCTTGTTAAATGGTTTGAAAGGCTCATGCCGGTCGATGTGACAAATTTCCATACATTTTTTTCGAAAACTGTTTCAGGGAAAACCGCTGTAACGCCGCTATTTTTAGCTTTGATGGCCATTGAAACAGCGGATGTCATCTTTGCTTTAGATTCTATTCCAGCAATTTTCGCGATCACTCAAGATCCTTTCATTGTGTATACATCCAATATTTTTGCGATTTTGGGAATGCGCTCTCTTTATTTTGTGGTTTCACATGTATGGACAGCATTCAAATATCTGAATGTGGGGATCGGCTTTATTCTGACCCTTATCGGATTAAAAATGTTGCTGCAGCATCATGTGTATATTCCAAATGGAGTCGTCTTACTGATGATACTTGCAATTATGGGAATTTGCATCTGGCTATCGATAAAACATAAAGACGACGAACCCACAGAGCCCACCCAGAACTGAGCCGACACAAAGAAGCCAGGGTAAAATTTCTCTAAATTGCTTCAAAAGCTCCTGTTTTAAGCCGCTTTTCATTTTCAAAATCAATCTTGGTAAAAGATCGGGCAAAATAATGCCTAATTCTTCTGTTAACTTTTCTTTAAGCTTTTCAAGTAAGGAGCCGGAGAGGATCATCGATCCCATTGGAATTTGTGTTTTCAATGAGCTTAGAAGATGGTCTAAAGCCTCATTTAATATGAGATGAGATTGCTCTGGGTTATTTTGCAATTCTTTTTTTAATCGGTAGGTCAAATTAGTAATGACCTTTTTGCGTGCAATGAAATAGAAGGCGAGAAGTGTAGCAAGACTGATGAGAGCTCCTGCTGTCGCCCCTAATAGAATTGTTGTATAAATAGTCATAGGTTGCCTAAAATGGGAATGAGTTAAAGATACCATTAATAATCAAAGGTTTCTATGTTTAATTTACTTTCTGAAGATCAAGCATATGAAAATCTTGAAAAAAGGGTTCATGAGCTCGAGATTGAAAACGATGCTCTTAATCTAAAAGTTTCGAAGCTGATGCAGGAATTAAGTTTAAGACCTGAGCAGTTAACGAAATATCTTAATGATCCTGTGAACTTTACCGAAAAAAATTGGCAAGAAATCCAGGATCTCAAAAAACAATATAGCGAGAAGTTGCTAACAGACCTGCTCAATATCTCAAAGCGTCGCAAGTCAACAACACGCAAAAGATCCGATGCCCCCCAACCTCATTGGGTCATGATGAGATGAAGGATGAAGGATGAAGGATGAAGGATGAAGGATGAAGGATGAAGGATGAAGGATGAAGGATGAAGGATGAA
>JBDHQB010000053.1:0-4692 GCA_039806825.1 Parachlamydiaceae bacterium
AAAACGGCTTAAAAAATAAGACTCTCTTAAAAAGTCTCCTTTTCGAGAGCAGACTTTTAAAATCAGATCAGGGCGCCCGGGCTGCGAAATTTTAAAGACCGCAGCCACCATTGCATCTTCATGGTCTATGAAAGTGAATTGAGTCTCAGGGAGATTTAAACGCTTTTTATAAAGCGGAATAAGAGATGCCATGCTATGAGTTTTCTCCTGTATCCCCAATCCTTAGCTGCATGTTGTACAGGCCTGCATAAGTCTTATCTAAAGCAATGAGCTCTTCATGGGTTCCCTGTTCTTCAATCCCCTTATCCGTGAGCACAAGAATTCTCTGGGCGTTTCTGATCGTTGACAGGCGGTGCGCTATGACAAGCGTTGTGCGATTCTTCATCAATCTTTCCAGGGAATTCTGCACAGCTCTTTCGCTTTCATTATCAAGGCTGCTAGTGGCTTCGTCGAAAATGATAACTGGCGGATTTTTTAGAAAGACGCGAGCGATGCTGAGCCTCTGCTTTTGTCCTCCGGAAAGTTTAACTCCGCGCTGGCCAATGTCTGTAGAATACCCATTTGGGAGCGCCATAATAAAATCATGCGCATTGGCCTGTTTGGCTGCGGCGATGATTTCCTCTTCCGCAGCATCAGGCTTTCCATAGCGGATGTTTTCTAAAACTGTGCCGGCAAAAAGATAGATATCCTGCTGGACAAGCCCGATATTTTTTCTAAGCGATTTTAGCTGAAGATTTTTAATATCCTGGCCATCGACTAATATTTTCCCAGCGCTGGCTTCATAAAACCTTGGAATTAAAGAGCAGAGGGTGGTCTTTCCAACCCCTGAAAATCCAACCAGGGCTACGTATTCTCCCACATTTATTTTCAGGGAGATATTTTTCAAAACGTGGGTCTGCCCCTCTCTATATTTAAAGCTGACATCTTTGAATTCTATCTCTCCCCGAACCTGATCCAGTTCTTCAGCGTTCGGCACATCTTGAATGTCCGGTTCAACTTCCAAAACATCCATAAAGCGGTTAAATCCGGTAACCCCTTGCTGATACAGCCGAATAAAATTGCCGAGCCGTTGAATTGGTTCTATCAGGATAACGATGTAAAGGAGAAAAGTGAGCAGATCAGCCAGATCCATGGAGCCTTTAACAATGCTTGCTGCTCCAAAAATGACAATGGCGACCGTCATCAGCTGAGTAAAAGAGATTAGGCCGTCATAGAAATAGGCTTCTGCCTTGTAGCCTTTCCGCCTGCTCTCGAGGAATTGATTATTTTCACTGGCGAATTTTTTCTTTTCGATTTCTTCATTGGTGAATGATTTGACTACTCTAATCCCTGCAAGAGTGTCTTCTACTTGCGCGTTGATATCTCCGATCTTGTCGCTGCTCTTCTTTAATGCAGCATACATTTTCCTGGCTGTATAAAATCCATAGATCCCCATGACAGGAACAAAGAAAAAGGCAATAAGAGCAAGCTTGGCATTGATGCTCATCAAGATGACAAACGCTCCGATGAAATTCAAAAAGGAAATGACTGCGTCTTCCGGGCCGTGGTGGTATAGTTCGGCAAGATCGAATGTGTCATGGGAGATCCGGGTCATAAGCTGGCCGGTTTTGTGTTCATCGTAGAATTTGAAGGAGAGTTTTTGATAGTGATCAAACAGCTCGCTTCGCATGTCTCTTTCCATCAAAGCGCCCATGACATGCCCTTTGTAGTCGATAAATGCATGGCATGCTGCATAAATGGCAATCAGGCCGAGCATAATGCCACCCATCATGTAGATTTGATGGAGGGCATCCGCTGACCCAACCTGCAGCAAATTGGCTGTGATGTACCGCACACATAACGGGATGGCGAGCATCGCTGCAGAGGCAATCACTGCGCAGGCCATATCCGCGCTGAAAAGCCCAAGGTAAGGTCTGTAGTATGAAAAAAACTTTCTAATGCGGGAATGCTTTGGACTCATAAATATTTCCCCATCGCCAGGTCGTCAGGGTGGGTAAGCTCTCCATCGGGATTGTTGAATGGCATTTCTACGTACCCAAGTTTTTTGTAAAAGAGGCAGGCATTCGTGGAAGCCTCTGTTTGGAGAAGTGTTACGCCCCACTGCTTGAGTTCCTGCTCGCAATAATCCATTAAGCATTTTCCCATTCCCTGCCCGCGCTTTTGCTCATCGATGACTATAATGCGCAAAGCCGCTCTATGGTCCGGCCACAGTTGCACATGGGCATACCCAATAACTTCAGCTCCATCGTATAAAAGCCAATGAAGATGATCTTTTTTGTCTAATGCCCAAGCGTAAGGATCTTGAATATTCAGACGATCAAAAAAGTGCTTCTGTCTAAAATCAAGGGCTGCTTTTTTCTCTTTTTCAGAGGATATGAGGTGTGCTTGGGGAACGATATCTGTTTTTAATGCTATGTCTACCGCGCCATTTGGTTCAAACATGCCCTTAAACTGTTCGAACATTTTCAGCCTCTCTTCGCCTCCATCCAGCGTCAAAAGCAGCGCTTGTCCGTACTCCGCAATATCTTCCACTATTCGTTCATGCCGGTAATAAGCTAAAATTGCTCGGTTGATTTCAGTCTTTCCATAGCCTTTATAAAAAAATTCTTCTTCTTGGGGATTATTCCAAACATTTGCGACTCCTCCGCCAATAAACATGAGATCGCGCTCTTTAGGTGCCATAATAGGATTGTCCCAATCGACTATGAAGATGAAACCCTTTTCATCAATCAGCACGTTGCCGCCGTGAATATCTGAATGGCACAGCACGAATTCTGGCGATTGTTCCTGTATCTTTTGGCTTAAAGTTTCAGCCCGATTTATCAGATGATGGATTACAGCCCTATGCTCCCTCATAAACGTTTGCAGTTTCAAAGCTGTTTCATCACTAGCCACCTCTCTATCGATATGTGCATCAAGCGATCGAACAAATTCTCGCCACTTGGACGAATAGGTTTCTTTTCTAATCTGATCTTTGATTGATGGCGGCACGTCAAATTCATGAACTTGCCTTAACGCCTTACCTAAGACAATCCATTGGTCATCGGTTAGATGAAAGCAAAGTCCGTTTTGCCCATCGATAAACGGATACACAATAAGAGTAGAATCGTTGATATGTTGGATTAGCTTGCCTTCGATAGTTTTAATTGGAGGAATAATTTCTTGAATTCCAGATGCTTGTAATAATGCCAGTAGCTTAATACTGATGTCAGGATGATGCCCATGTTTTAGCTTTACGAAATAGGACTGCCTATCTAGTGTATCAGCTTTATATACAGACGCACTCATATCAGCGCCTAAAGGAAGAAGCGTGAGTGTAGCAGCTGCGATGCCGTAATTGGCATTTAAGCAATTAATGAGATGAGATAACAAATTCATAAGGTTCTTTCGCCTTTTTGCATAGGCTCTCCAATGCCGCTTTCAATGAGGAAATCTCGAATATCTCCGCGTACTTGATCAAAAAAGGCCTTTCTCTCTTCTAGAGTGCCATTAAAATAATGCTCATTGACGTTTACAGGGTTTTGAGGATCAATATAACCATGGTCCATAAAACTAATGTGTTTAGAGCCCTTATAGTATTTAACTTTGTGTCCTATTTTCACTATATCATCATACGTGCCAGATTTTTTCTGGTAGGCTTCACGTTCTTCGGACAAAAGTAAAAATAAAGGGTACTGATGATGATTTGGATATGGAAATCCCCCGGTATCGAGGACAATAATGGCTTCCTTAACTCCAGCGCTATCTCCATAGGGGAATAAAGCTTCGTTTTGCTTCTTTTTAAATGCATTGGAAGCTCGGTTGGCAAAAAGAAGTAACGAATTGCCTCCCATTGAGTGCCCAATAAATCCAACCTTTTTAAGCTCCAGAGTATTATTGAATAATTTGGCTTGGTTATCTTGTAGCCATTCAAAAACGAAGAGCATGTTATCGATAGCCTTTCCGTATCTTGAAATGCTGCGTTCTTTCCAGAATTTAGGTTCATCCGGATCTGTTTTTAATTGATGTTGGATTGCCACCACGATGTAACCATGGCTGGCCAAATCTTCTGCGATGTAAGCATAGTCCGTCATGGCTACAGTATCGCCGTGATTAAGAATAATCAGAGGATGCTTTGAATCGGTAGCTAAAGAAGTGAGGTCTTTTTTCTGGCTGTAGACTTCCACGTCTAATGGAGGCCAATTTCCCGGAGTTCTTTCTTCAAAGACTTTTGGATGGAGATTTTGTGATCCTTTTTGTGTCGGAAAATAAATTTGTATGGGGATTAGTCGGCCCGTCGGATATCCAATTTCTTTTCTGAATGGATCTGTCAAATCATATTTGACTATCCCAACTTGATACGGTCCTGTAGGCATTGGCAAATTCTTAAGAGTTTCTGCAAAAAGGGAAACTGAAACCACCGATAATAAAATAAAAAAATACACAAAGTGTTTCATTTTTTCTCCGATACTTGAAGAAGAATCATACCACAATCAAAGATCTCTTTCACGTAGTTTTAGCAGCAATTGAACTGTATTGAGCAGAGCTAAAAGCAAAATGTGCGAAAGGAGTGGAATCCTGACAAAAGTTCTGACATAATGCCATGTGAATTATGTGTATGGCGAGTATGTCAGAACGAAAACTATTGATTTCGAACGAGTTAAAAAAGTGGGGCAACTAGGACTTGAACCAAGGACCAGCGGGTTATGAGTC
>JBDHQB010000054.1:0-4427 GCA_039806825.1 Parachlamydiaceae bacterium
CCTTTTGAAAAATAATGATTAATTCTCGAATCTACTTATTATTTTTTCAGCTTTTTGGGGACAGTACAAGAGAGGTAGCTAAATCTTTATGAGATTAAGAATGTCATATACTTTAGCTATTGATCTTTACTATTCTCATGCAAATTTTTTTCAAATTTTTACAAAGAAGCCCTTTATAGGAACCGTTAACAACAAAAAATCCTTTTTTCTCTAAGGAAGAATTTTTAGTCGGCGTTAACTGGCTTTATTTTTGAAATTCCCCAAGGATATTGGATTGAAAGGGATTCTCCATTTTTTCTGAAAACAGTTGTCTTAGTAAAACCTTCGGTAAATTCTTCTACCATAGGCATGATTGTAAATCGAAAAGTTCCATTTTCATCTGCAGTAATGTCTGATGTACCTCCCTTGCCTTCAGAAAAGTTGGAACATTTAAGCCCTTCATTTTTACAATATCCTTCACCAAAAATTTCATATACCGAACCATCTCTTGATCTAAGTTCTGCTGATATCCTTTGCCCATTTTTCGAAATGGCCTCTATAGGATGCATAACAATGTGTGTAGATACTTCAAATTCACGGTCTGTTGAAGATAAAATAATATCTATACTTTCACCAAGACACATAGAGCCTATTACGTGTTTAAACTTTTTCATTGGAATTTGATGAAATTTAAGTTTAATAATTACATCTTGCTGATTATCAACATAAGCATCGGCCATTTTTATAACTCCACCGATACAATTTTTGGTAGAAAGAATAAACTTCTGGCCTGGCTGTAAAGACATTTTCTCTAAATGGAATGTATATAAATGATGCGGTCGATTGTTGATAACTTTTTTTTCTTCTAGTCTAGCGTATAAATATGGATTATCTATATTGTTCCTCTCATCTTTTTGTAGAAATCTTTTCGATGATTCAATTGAATTAGTATTTTGAGCAAATAAACTTATAGAAATAGTTGTCAGGTAACATAATAAGGGCAAAGATATTTTCATGGTAGCCAAGTTGTTTTACATTGTTTTAGGTTCAGTTACTTTCACAATTTGCGCAAAGATATATCTAATTTCTTGGCTATTAGCAACATTTTTGATTTGTTAGTTTGTGAGGGGGAGTGCAAAAGTATAGCTGAAAGAAGAACTTTACAGTGCAACATTCCGTAGCAAATGCTGCAAGGCCTTCTATTGCAACTCAGGGTGGTGGCATATTTATTGCTCGATGGAGCTGCTTTCTTTGGGAATTTATATTAATTCCATACTCCTTGTTGTCGAAACATGTCGGCTGGGTCAGGAGTGAGTAGAGTGCTGGTTGAGGTATAGCTTCTACACTCTATAAGTTTTCCTTCATCAAAAATCATCATAAAGGTTCCATAGGTAATAACTTTTCTTGTGGAATCTGAAGCTTCGCAAAAAAGATCTGGAGCTCCAAGTTTTGAAATTACCTCTTCATAGGACGTTCCAGGTCTATCAAGTCCTGGTTTGTGAATATATCTGTCACATTGGTTTTCGAACTGTTTTTCACTTGAATTATCGCCATATCTACACATTCTTGATTGTCGTGAATGATACCAAGCTTTTTCATCATCACCTATAATCATGTACGCTGCACAAAGATTAACATGATTTCTTGCATACGTAGGATTTAATTCAACAGCCTTTTTAAGGTCCACTATTGCTTGCTCAAAGTTTCCTTCTTGCAAACATTGAGTACCTTTGTAGAAGTAAATTGAAGATGCGGCTGTGTTACAGCTTGTGAACATTAAAAGAGTTGTACATGTGATGAGTCTAAATATTTTCATAATGTGCCCTTTGTAAAATATTTTTGAAAGTTGTGTTCTCTGAATATTTAAAAGAGGATGAGTATATACTTCCAAAGATTTTTTTAAATAAATTTTACTTAATCTGCATACAAAACGACCTGTTGCTGCAAGGGTTGGTCGAGGCTATTCCTCAACAGCAACAACCTGGCTGACTCCTGATCCCTTAAGCTACGAAGCCGGCCCCAACCTCTACGCCTACGTCAGCAATAACCCCATAACCAACATCGACCCCTACGGCCTAATGGAAAACAACGGATTTATCAACATTGATATTACAAGTACTTGTCAACACCTTGCTCAAGGCCTTGGCAATTTTATTGGTGGAATTTCATCTTTTGCAGGAAATATTTTAGGAGAATTAAGCTATCAACTGCTACCTCCATTTGTACAAGACCCTTTTTGCCTCTTAGCGCATGTGATGGTAAATGGAACAATTCGAGGTTTCATACCATCTTATAGCCAACAACACTCAACTTGGGAATTTATTCCAGGTGCACCAAATGTGGAGGATGATCAAATAGGCACAGCAAATGGAATTGAAACTTCATATGAAGAAGCAAAAAATGATGCCTATCGCATCGCAGCATACCATAATGGTAGTGGAATCTTCCTATTTTATAATGCATCACATGGACTTGTTACTGATTTAGGGGAGTCATTTCTTCATTTATTAGGTATTCCAACTAATTCAGTCTTAGTTTTCGCAGATATGATTAAAGCAATGAACGAATATTACGGGTATGATTCCATGAAAACAATTTATGCACATAGTCAAGGTGGACTTATTCCTTATGTAGCAATAAGATGTCTTTCAGAAGTTGATAGGAAATGTATAAGACTAATTACATTTGGTTCTGCTTGGCTTGCCTACAACGGTTATGGAGACCATTTTAATATAGTTTATCCATTTGACCTTATCCCAGTGGTGGCTAACATTTTTAACCCAACCTTAAGAGTTGTAAATCCTGGTTGGTGGAAAGTTTTGTTTAATCCTTTAAGATGGAAACATGCATTCTCATGCGACTTTTATAAAAATTCCCTTTTACAGATAATCGCAGGGAATTATGTTGGTTTATGAGAATAATGGAATATATTGGAATATCAAAAAATAATGTTATTAAAGAGTGATAAAATTTATTGGTGATAAAGAATGAAATCTAAAATTTTAGCAGAGATACTATATTTCTTTAGTGCAATAGTTCCCTGGTGCTTATCTGCAATTGAGACACCCGACAAATTAAGTAAAATTGTGGAAAAGACAGGATTTGCCAAGCTCAACGAACCATATTTCTTTGCTTATCTTGAAAGAATTGAAAGCATAGAAGGTAATAATTATCCTTTTTACAAATTTTATCTATATAACATGCCCTTAAAAAAAGGGCAAAAATTTGTTCTAATGAATAGGAACTGCCTTGGAGATACTGTAAAGATGGCAGATGCTTATGTGGATGATCAATTAGAACTAGTTTTAGTTTTTCCTAATAAAAAAAATGAAATTCGCCTAAGTAAATTTCAATTTTTTCTTTCTAAGATGAACCCAGGGGAAAATATGGATATCATACTTGCCTCTGAAGATCTTAGTAAAAGTTTGACGGCACATATTGTTATAAATCCGTTAGAGGCAGTATCAAAAACAAATCAAAAAATATGCTTAGAGCTAAGAGCATTTTATGGAATGCTTTATGAATGCATTGGAGAAGGATATTCTTCTAATGAACAACTTAAAGTTATTTCGAGTTCATGTAATGAAGAGGAGTCATTTTTTATAAATGCTAATGAAGATGGAACATTTAACTTTTTCATAATGCCTGCAACTATAAATAAAACTGAGGGGTTTGCAACAGTTACTGTTTTAAGAAAATGTGGAGACGCCCTAAAGATTACCTATCCGTGGGGATATAAAAATACAAGACCTCACCACATAGAGAAATGATTTTCCACTATAAAAAAATGGCAACAAGGGAAATATGTGACCATCCTACTTCTGAAATAGAGCAGTTCGAAACATCAATGAATATGGATTAATTTAACTGTTGCTTTATGAAAAGAGGTGGAAGTCTAATGTATTGTTGCTTAAAGTTGTTAAGCTGCACAAAGCGGTAGCTTTGCTCATTCCCTAATCGCACTCCAAAGGATCGAGTAGGAGGGAGCCGTTAGGCTCCCGTCCTCTCACACCACCGTACGTACGGAACCGTATACGGCGGTTCATGATCACTGTGACCTAGCACATACCAGTGTCATCATTGGGATATATCCCATGGATTCAATCACACTATTCGGTAATGCTTTATGCATCGCCTGAGTTTTAGCCATTCTCCATGGTCCTTTACTACTGTATGCCCAATTCTTGGCTGTGTGTTTCTTAAGCCCTAACTCTATCAATTTCTTGTATCGAGTTCGTGGCTTTTTCCATTGCCTCCATAGTATTCCTCTTATCTTTCGCCTAATCCATCCATCTAAATCACTCACCTTACGCAAACATGAGTTGAAAAAAGGTAAGCGTTCAGTCGTCAGCAGCAAATAGGCTAAGTAGAGGCGAGAGATGAAAGGGTTTGCTTTTGCATCCCTAGAATAAACGCTCGTCTAACTACCCCTACAAAATCAAGAGCTC
>JBDHQB010000013.1:0-73511 GCA_039806825.1 Parachlamydiaceae bacterium
GGCGCCCTGATCTGATTTTAAAAGTCTGCTCTCGAAAAGGAGACTTTTTAAGAGAGTCTTATTTTTTAAGCCGTTTTTCAGGCAAGATCCTCGTGCCTAGGATCATTCAGCTTATAGAACCGGAAGAGGGACTGGATGCAGCTGTTTTGATGGAATGCATCCAGGGGGATCTTCTTAAACCAGAAGCGATCACTAAGACTTTGGCATCAGAAATCGGTGCGCTTCTTGCCCGCATTCATCTCGAATATGCCGAAGGCTATGGAGACCTGACAGATACATCCCATTTAAGCAGCGACCCTCGAATTTCTTTTACCATGAAATTCGAAGAGGGCCTCGAAGAATGCAAAGGCCATCTCCCTGAGAGTCTGCTTGAAACATGCAGGCGCCATTTCCAGAGAGACATTGATCTGCTTTTATCCGCCGATGGTCCGTGTGTTATACACCGCGATTTCCGCCCTGGAAACATCATCGCTTTTGATGGAAAAGTACGTGGAATCATCGACTGGTCGTCCGGCAGGGGAGGATTTGCTGAAGATGATTTCTGTCCGTTAGAGTTCGGAGAGTGGCCTGAGGGCTGTAAAAGCTCATTCTTAGAAGGGTATGCCTCCATTAGAAAAGTTCCTAATTATAATCGAATGATGCCTCTTTTGCACTTAAGCAGAGCGGTTGCAGCGGTCGGATTCACTGTTAAAAGAGGAACCTGGGAATCAAGAAACTCAAAGCTTTACCAGTTCAATCTCCGTTATCTTGAATCTCTCCGGAAAGAGAAAGTATGATATTAGCACACAAGGATTTCGAGATCGAAAACGTGCTGAGAAAACCGCTGATGGCCCATTTATCGACGGTTGAGGACGGAGCTCACCGCGATTCCCCAGTATTGCGGTAATAATCAAAACCCATTTTTCACTCAATAGTAGAGATAGCTCAAATACTATCTTGGGATAGCATCCCAAATTGTGTTTTTTATTCGATTCATAAAAAAAAATATATGATGTATATCTGAAAGATGAGAGCTCCTCACTCTTCAAAGTATATTTTGAATTTTTATCATTATTGAAAATGGAAGTAAAAATGTTGCGAGATCCAAAATTTATTTGGCTTCTAGTTATAAGCGTATTGGTCGGAATCCTAGAGCTATTTGCTTTAGGAGGTCTTCATCTTCCTAGCAAGATAGGGCTTCCTCTAATTTTGGCTATTATCATAGGAGTTGGATATGAAACTTTATGGCATGGATTAAAAGCGCTTTTTACACTGAACTTCAAAAGCATTCAATCCTTGATGGTAATTGCCGTGGGAGGTGCTTTATATTTAGGCAAATATGAAGAAGCTGCCATCATTATTGTTCTCTATACGCTTGCAGAGAAGCTGGAAGACATTGGAATAGCTAAAAGCCAGTCCGCTTTAGGTGACTTGATCGAAAAGATGCCAAAGACAGTCTCTTTGAAAAATGGCAATTCCATTCCAATCGATCAAGTGAAAGTCGGCGATATCATTCTCATCAAACCTTCTGACATGATTGCCCTTGATGGTAAAGTTCTTGCAGGCTCTTCCTATGTAGACGAATCTACCATTACCGGAGAGCCGATCCCTAAGGATAAATATGTTGGTGATAACGTATTTGCAGGGACTTTAAACAAGCAAGGAGTTCTTGAAGTTGAAGTTACAAAGACTTCAGCAGATACAACATTTTCTAAGATTAAAGAGCTGACCTTTCAAGCCACTCAAGTAAAGGCTAAAACGCAGAAATTCATTGAAACCTTTTCTCAATATTATACCCCTTCGGTCATTCTTTTAGCTGCTTTGTGGATCCTCATCCCAACAATATTTTTCAATCAGCCGTTAGACCCCTGGCTGCTAAGAGGATTAACATTAATTGTAATTGCATGTCCATGCGCGTTAGTTATTTCAACACCAATTTCTATCTATTCAGCTATTGGAAATGCATCTACGCGTGGAGCTTTGATCAAAGGAGGAAGGTATCTGGAAGCCATTGGCCAAATTCAAGCAATGGCCTTAGATAAAACAAGGACTTTGACTTACGGGCAACCTGTAGTAACGGATGTGCTGCCTTTCGGTTCTAATTCAAAAGATGACCTGCTTGCATGCGCAGGTGGCATCGAAATTTTTTCCGAGCATCCTTTAGCTCAAAGTATTGTAGAAGCTGCAAAAAATGAAAAAATCACACTCCACAATGCAGCAAATTTTCAAAGCGTAGTAGGAAAAGGGGCTAAAGCAGATTGTCTGATTTGCAAAGATAAGCACCACTGTGTCGGCAAGTTATCTTTTATTTTGGAGGAACATCCCATTCCAGAAGAATTTATCCGAGAAATAGAGCGTCTGCAAAATGAAGGAAAAACAGCCATTATCATAGCTACTCATCAAGAAATTAAAGGCGTCATTGCCTTGAGCGATAAAATGCGTCCTGAAAGCAAGAAGTTGATTGATGGACTCAACGAACTTGGGATTAAAGCTATCATGTTAACCGGCGATAATTCTGCAGCTGCTCGGCTTGTAGCCAAAGAATTAGGGATCACAGAATTCAAAGCAGAATTGCTCCCAGAAGATAAAGCTGCCGTCATTCAGCAATTGCTAGATGAATATGGATCGGTTGGCATGGTAGGGGATGGGGTAAACGATGCCCCGGCACTTGCCTTATCAAATGTAGGGATCTCAATAAGCTCTTTGGGAAGCGATACAGCATTGGAGGCCGCTTCAATCGTTATCTTGAACGATCGGCTGGATATCATTCCATTTCTAGTGAAATTAGGAAAGAAAACCATTCGGACAATTCAAATGAATACGACTTTAGCCATTGCTGTGAAGCTTGTTTTTATCATTCTTGCACTTTTTGGAATGAGCCAATTAGCACTAGCTATTCTTGCAGATGTAGGTGTTACTCTTATCGTTATCCTAATCAGCCTACGGCTTTTGAAGTGGAAAGAGCCTGCATAGTCTACAAGCTCTAGACTCATCCAATAAATCCTAAAAGCACATTTTAAACCATTGTGAATAAGCTGCATAAGCTCATTCTCTAAGTCACGTAAATTTACCTAGCAAGATATATATGTATTTATGTATGTAAATATTTTACTTAACAAACTGTTAACGATTGATTAAGAGGATTTAAAAATTTATGAAAGATGAAGTCAGACTAAGTTTTGATATCTCTGCATCAGAACACGCCATGCTTAAAGCCGCATGCGCAGAAGCTATGATCCCAATGAAGGATTTTTTAAAAGGCCTGGTATTGAAGGGGATCAAAAATCTTAAGGAAGATTTAATTGCCAAGCAAAGGGTCTTAGAAAAAGAAGAACTGAAAACCAGGTAAACAGCACGAACCTAGCGGAGAAAAAGTGTCGACAAGAATCTATGTCATATTGATCTATACCGTTTGTTTATGCGCCTTTCTCGCTCCAAGCGAAGTTCTGAGCGAAACTCTTTCCTTTGATCAAGCTGTTGCTAAAACGATAGCATTTTCACCAAAACTTAGGATTGCTGCTAGTGAAATTGAGTCTGCAGATGGACTTAGGACTCAAAGTTCTCTATTACCAAATCCTGTTGCATCTTGGAGTGTTGAAAATGTCTGGGGAAATAGAAACTGGCATGGATGGGAGTCTGCTGATTCACGCTATGAACTCGGTCAACTCATTGAATTAGGCGGTAAACGAGGATTTAGGATGCAGACCGCTAAATTTCAATATTATGCGGCCCAAGCTGGCTTTGACGCGAGACAGTTATCTTTATTAAATCGTCTTTTGAAGTTATTTACCTTAGTTGCTGCAGCTCAAGAGAATCTAGATGTTACCTCGGATCAAGTTAAAGTTGCAGAAGAGGTCTATAAAACAGTCCTTGCAAAAGTTGAAGCTGGCAAAGTCTCTTTAATTCAACAAAACAAGGCAGAAATCGCTCTCTCCACAGCTCAAATCAATTTTGAAAAAGCTAAAGCAGAATTTGTCAAAAGTAAAGAAAGAATCTCTGTGCTGTGGGGGGCCATGTGTCCTGATTTTGACAGGGTATATTATCCTTTTTACGAGGTCGATTTCCCCACTCCTTTTGAGAAGTGCTTATCTGATTTAAGGGAGAACCCCCAACTCTTACGATCCCAAATGGATTATATGGCAGCTCATCAAAACTTACATCTTGAAAAATCTCGTGCTATTCCAGATGTGACAGTCACACTAGGATGCAAAGTAGTCAGAGATCCCGGCGGGGATTTTGGAAATTCCGGTAGTGGAACAAGTTCAAAATCCTTCACAGACAGAGGGATGATTTTAGGAGCTTCCATTCCTCTTCCCATATTCAATCGCAATCAAGGAAACGTAGAAAGTGCAAGGGCTCAAGTTAATAAAGCTAGAGATCTATACGTAGACTTAGAGCTGGCTTTAGAAAACAAGCTGAAAATTTCTCATGTAGAGTTGGTAAGAGCTTATAATGAAGCTGAAAAAATTCGATCTACCGTACTTAAATCAGCTGTTCAATCTTTTGAATTAGCTCAAGAAGGGTATAAAGAAGGCAAATTTGAATATTTAGATATGCTGGATTCTCAAAAAACTCTTTTTGAAGTTAAAGAAAGGTACATTCAATCATTGCTGAATTACCACCAAAGTCAAGCTGATATTGAATATTTAAATACTGTTGATGAGGGTCAATAATGAAAAAAATTTCATATTTAATTTTATTGTTAGTCCTTCTAGGCGGGGGATTTGCAGCTTGGAAACTCACTCGTTCTTCTTCTGAAAAAAAAGAAGCAGCTGAGAGGCAATCCCACAATGAAATAGACGAGCATGGCCATCAGGAAGAAAACGTCATCAATATGCCTTCAGAGCAGATAAAAGATTTGGATATCCAAACAAAAATTGCAGGACCGGGGAACTTGTCTGTAACGATTGCAACCAGGGGAAAGATTATTCTACACCCAAATCGATTAGTTCACGTTCTTCCAAAGATGCCTGGTGTTGCTAGAGAGGTGACTAAGAATGTTGGCGATTCTGTAAAAGCTGGCGATGTGGTAGCCATCTTGGAAAGCCGTGAAATGGCCGATATCAAAGCGAATTATCTAGCCTCCAAAGAAAAACTAGCACTGGCCTCTTCTCTTTTAGAACGCGAGAAACGTTTATATGATAAGAAAGTCTCGGCGGAACAAGATTATCTAAATGCCAAATCTGTTTACGAAGAAGCAAGAATTAACGTCCAATTAGCTAAGCAAAAACTGCATGCATTTGGAGTCGGCGATGAAGAGATTCAGAGCTTAACTAGCGAAAATGATCCAGATTTAAGGTTATATGATATCCGATCTCCTATCAATGGAGTGATAACAGCTCGTCATGTCACAACCGGTGAATACATCGAGAATACGACCACTATTTTCCAAATCGCAGATCTAAGCGTCATTTGGATAGACATCGGTGTTTATCCAAAAGATCTTCTTAGAGTGAAAAAGGGACAGCTGGTAGACATTTTGTTTCCAGATGGACAAAAGGCATCAGCTAAAATTATTTACTTAAGCCCAATTATTCAAGATGAAACGATCACAGCACAAGCGATTGCCGAGCTAAAAGATCCAGATGAAAACTGGCGTCCCGGCTCATTTGTGAAAGTCAACATTGCAACCGAAAAAATGACTGTGCCAATCCTAGTCCCTAAAGACGCCACTCAAGAAATTGATGGCAAAGAGTTCATTTTTGTTAAAGTCCCTGAAGGATTTGAAAAAAGACAGGTGCAACTTGGTGTTAGCAATGGCACAAGCGTTGAAGTTCTGTCCGGATTAAAACAAGGCGAAGAGTACGCTGCATCGAAAACCTTCTTGCTTAAAGCCGATTTAAATAAAAAAGAAGCGGAGCATGACCACTAATGATTGAAAGAGTTTTAAGATTTTCTATCCACCATCCGTTGGCAATCATTCTTTTTACGTTAGTCATTACTGGATTCGGAATCTATTCCTTTAGCCGTTTGCCAATAGATGCTGTACCCGATATCACAAATAACCAAGTGCAGATCAATACAAGCCTTCCAGGATTCTCTCCAGTACAGATGGAAAGGCAAGTTACCTATATGATCGAAACAGGTCTTGCTGGAATTCCCGGCTTGCAAATGACTCGTTCTCTTACAAGGAATGGTTTTTCACAAGTGACGGCCATTTTTGATGACGATGTGAATATTTACTTTGCGCGTCAGCAAATCAATGAACGCTTAAATGAGATCAAAGAAAATATCCCCGATGGCGCAGAACCCACAATGGGTCCGATTTCTACTGGCTTAGGGGAGGTCTACATGTGGACGGTAGACTATAAGCATCCAGAAGGAAAGGGAGCCGAAATAAAGGAAGGATTTCCTGGATGGCAGCAAGATGGCAGTTACCTTACGCCAGAAGGTCAATTTTTAAAAACGGATCTTGAAAAATCGTCTTATTTAAGAACGGTTCAAGATTGGATTATAAAGCCTCAGCTTAAGGGAGTCAAAGGAGTCGCTGGAATTGATTCGATAGGGGGATACGTTAGAAAGTATCATGTTGAGCCGAATTTAGAACGTATGATCGCGCTAGGATTAAGCTTTAATGACATCATTTCGAGTATTGAAAAAAACAATACAAGCGTTGGTCCCGGTTATATTGAGAAAAAAGGCGAAAGCTTGCTCATCAAATCCGATGAACGGTTAGATGCCCCTAAACAAATTGAAACGATTGTTTTAGCCTCAAGAGAAGGCATCCCAATTAGAGTACGAGACGTTGCAGAGGTTAGCATTGGAAGGGAGTTAAGAACAGGCAGTGCGAGCGAGAACGGACATGAAGCTGTTGTAGGTACCGCTTTAATGTTAATTGGATCCAATAGCCGTACAGTCTCTCAAGCTGTGGATATTAAATTAAAGGAAATCAATAAAACACTTCCACCTGATATTGAAGCAAAAAGCGTATTGAATCGTACTAAGCTTGTGAACGCCACAATTAAAACTGTAGCGAGCAATTTATTTGAAGGAGCTGTTTTAGTTATCGCTGTATTGTTTCTATTTTTGGGACAATTTAGAGCAGCTCTTATCACTGCAATGGTGATCCCTTTGTCTATGCTTATGACAGCAACAGGAATGGTGCAATCTAAAATCAGTGGCAACTTAATGAGTCTTGGGGCCTTAGATTTTGGCTTAATTGTGGATGGCGCTGTCATTATCACTGAGAACTGTTTAAGACGACTGACACAAAGGCAGCATAAAGAAGGAAGAATACTAGAACTGGACGAACGTTTGCATGAAATTCTTGAAGCAAGCAAGGAAATGATTCAACCAACTGTTTTCGGACAAGCAATCATCATTACTGTTTATATCCCTATTTTGACTCTCACCGGAGTTGAAGGAAAAATGTTTCATCCGATGGCGATGACTGTCATCTTTGCTCTAATTTCGGCTTTCATTCTTTCTCTGACATTTGTCCCGGCGATGATAGCTGTTTTTGTTAAAGGCCATTTGAAAGAAAAAGAAAACAAAATCGTTGAATATTCCAAGAAAGTTTACGTTCCCATTTTAGATAAATCCTTAAGATTTCCATGGGTTGCCATCACAAGCTCAGTGGTCGTTTTCTTATTATCTCTTGTCATGTTTCTTCAATTGGGACAAGAATTTGTCCCCACGCTTGATGAAAAGGATATTGCAATGCATGCCATGCGCATTCCAAGCACTTCGCTCACTCAATCTACCGAAATGCAAACAATGATTGAACAAGCTGTGAAAAAATTTCCTCAGGTAGCCTATATCTATTCCAAAACAGGCACGGCAGAAATGGCTTCCGATCCAATGCCTCCTAACGTGTCCGATACTTTTATCATCCTTAAACCTAAAGATGAATGGCCAGATCCAAGCTTAGATAAAGCTTCCTTAATAGAAATGATTCAAACTCAAGTGAATAAAATTCCTGGTCACAACTATGAGTTCACTCAGCCTATTGAAATGCGTTTTAATGAACTCATTTCCGGCGTAAGAAGCGATTTAGCAGTGAAAATCTATGGGGATGATTTTGATGTAATGCAAAAAACAGCGGATGAAATTGCAAATATCCTCAGAAAAATTCCAGGTTCGGCTGATGTTAAAATAGCGCAAACAAAAGGTTTACCTGTATTAGATGTTAAAATTGATAGAGAAGCAGCAAGCAGGTTAGGCATTAACGTCTCAGATGCACTAGAGGTTTTATCAATAGCTGCTGGAGGGGGGAAAGCAGGACAAATTTTCGAAGGCGACCGACGCTTTGATATCTTAGTAAGACTTCCCGAAGCGCAAAGAGAAGATATTCAATCCCTAGAAAACTTACCAATCCCACTCCTTCAACAAAATAATACCGGGACGGCAAAACCCCACTATCCGTATGTTCCATTAAGTGAAATAGCCAAACTGCAAGTTTCTGAAGGCTTGAATGAAATAAGACGAGAGGATGGAAAAAGATTTATTGCCGTCCAATCCAATGTTCGTGGCAGGGACTTAGGATCTTTTGTCGAGGAAGCAAAAGAGAAAATCCAAGAAAAAGTCAAAATTCCGGATGGGTATTGGATTGTTTGGGGAGGTCAATTTGAAAATTTGATTTCTGCTAGGCAACGTTTGTTTGTCGTTATCCCTATTTGTCTAGGACTCATCTTTCTACTTCTCTACGCAGCACTCAACTCTACTAGATATGCGCTCCTGGTCTTTACAGGGGTTCCTATGGCTTTAACAGGCGGAATTTTAGCTCTATGGATAAGGGATATGCCATTTTCAATTTCTGCCGCAGTTGGATTCATTGCTTTGTCAGGAATAGCTGTTTTGAATGGCCTTGTTTTAATAACGTGCATTAATCAACTTTTTGCTGAAAAAGATGATATCGATATAGCTGTCAGAGAAGGATCCTTAATGAGGCTTCGACCAGTTCTTATGACGGCCCTTGTTGCTTCTTTAGGATTTGTTCCGATGGCTCTTGCAACAGGAACCGGCGCAGAAGTCCAAAAACCTTTAGCAACAGTTGTTATTGGAGGTTTGATCAGTTCTACTACCCTCACGCTAATATTACTTCCAGCTCTTTATAAGCTTTTCTCGCCATCACATTTTAAGAAAAGCAAGTATTTAGCTCTAAATGGAAAAACAAAATCATGAGCGTAAGGATAGTAAATTGATCATTATTAAATATTCTGTTTTAGCTTCAATAGTTTTGTTAATTAGCGCGTTGATCGGCTCATTTTTAAAAATGAGCTCCAAGGCCGTTAGTTTTACACAGCATTTTACTGCTGGGGTGGTATTCGCAGCCGTAGCGACAGAACTTCTACCCAAAATATTAGAAACTCATTCTCCTATTCACATCACAATTGGGTTTAGCTTAGGGGTGATAGTTATGGTTCTAATTAAAACATTTACGACGAGAGAGACAGAAAAGTCAAATCAAATTTCTTTTGCAATGCTCACCAGTGTTGGAGTTGATTTGTTCATTGATGGGATATTAATCGCAATCGCCTTTCTATCAGGGGAAAAAACAGGAACATTAATGGCTCTTGCACTTGTTTTAGAAGTGGCTTTTCTATCACTTTCATTATCCACCGATCTAACACAAAAAAAAACAAACTTGCGTTTTAGAATGCTGGTTTTCATAGCATTGAGTTGTATGATTCCTTTAGGAACAGGAAGTGGACTACTCATTTTAAATGTTTTGCCACCCGCATTTTTTATCGAAGCTCTTTCATTTGGAGCAGCGGCTCTTCTATACCTTGTGATAGAGGAACTTTTAGTAGAAGCCCATGAAACAAAGGACACCCCAATTATCACAGCTTCCTTTTTCTTGGGATTTTTAATACTTTTTCTTTTTAAAGACTGATTACTAAATCAAGGAACTGTAAAAATATAAAGATTACATATTGTATTGCGGATGTGAAGTGCGTGTGTTAATGATAGTATCTGAGGACTTACGAATGAAAAAGATCAGGGAATTTTAATGGATAGCTTCGGGAAAATATTTATTTCATGTTCATTGCTACTGTTTGCCTCTGGTTGTACAAAAATGCATCGTTCAGATGATTTATTTGTTTCTTCAACTATTGAACGAAAAATTTATAAAACAGTTCATTGGGATAAATGCGATTTGGAATCAGAGCAAATTCAATCGCAAATTCAATGTTTTCTCCAGAATGAGTTAACCGCAGATGCGGCTGTTCAAATTGCTCTGCTTAATAATCCTCATATCCAAGCAATGTATGAAGAAATTGGGATTTCTCAAGCAGACCTCGTTGAAGCTGGATTATTCTCTAACCCCATTTTTGATCTTTTTATTCGTTATCCCACGAAGAAGAATTTTGTTTCAGATATTGAATATTCAGTTGCTCAAAGTTTTATAGATCTTTTCCTCATCCCTCTCCGTGTGAAAGTTGCTAAGACCGAATTAGAAATGATTACATTGAAAGTAACAAATGAAATTTTAGATTTAGCATTCGATGTAGAACACACATACTATGAATTACAAGCAGCTCAACAAGAACTTGGTTATATTTTACCCATCGTTGAATTAACAAGTATTGATAAGGAAATCACCTCTAGGCAACAAATAGTAGGAAACGTCAATAGTTTGGATTTTCAACAAATCCAATCTAGATTTTTAGAAGCTAAACTAGAGATAGCAACGATTGAAAATGAAATCATTCGATTGAAGGAAAAGCTTAATCGATTACTTGGATTTTGTGGTGACGTTCAGTGGACGATTTCCAATGAATTTCCGGAAGTTGACTACAAAGGATTACCCATTAACGAGTTAGAGTGTATTGCTTTCAGAGAAAGATTGGACTTGCAATCTTCCCGTTTTGAAATCATACGTCTCAGCCGAAAATTAGGTATTAAACAATGGTGGGTTTACACAGATGGGCATATTGGAATAGGAGGAGAACGGGATCCTGATGGCCTTAATACAATAGGACCAGCTTTTTCTGGTTCCATTCCCATTTTTAACTACGGTCAAGCAGATCGCCTTCGCATATATGCCGAATTGAGACAAGCACAAGACGAGGTTTCTGCTTTAGAGATCAGCATTCTATCTGAAGTGAGAGAAGCGCATAAGCTCCTCATGAATAACCTAAGCATCATTAATGAATACCAAAATAAAATCATCCCTTTGCAAGGAAAAATTCTAGAGTCATCTGAACAGTTGTATAATGTGATGGGCATTGGAATCAATCGTCTTTTGGAAAACAAAATACAAGAAATGCAAGCCTATCGTAACTATACCCTATCCGTGCGCAATTATTGGATGGCAAGGGTTCAACTCGATAGGGCTTTGGGAGGTAAACTGTATAAGCTTTACTCTTACGAAAGCGAGCCTCTTCCTTGGTATTGTCAAGAAGGAGCTATAGAATGAAAAAATTAATCCTACTGCCTTTTCTTTTTGCATTCGCACTATACGGACAGGATAGTCACGAAAACCATCATTCAAATCAACCGTCTATGAAATCCATGCAAGGTATGGATCATGATAAAATACAAAAGAAGGAACCATCAAATCCGAAAAATACCTCTTCTGTCATTACTCCAAATGTAGGATCTCTGCCTTGGACAATGGATGGCGACGTTAAGGTGTTTCATTTAGTTGCCGAGCCAATCCGCAGAGAATTTGCCCCAGGCTTCTGGGTAAATTGTTGGGGTTATAACGGTTCCAGCCCAGGACCAACTATTGAAGTTGTCGAAGGAGACAGAGTTAGAATTTTCGTGACGAATAAATTAAAGGAACCAACATCTGTTCATTGGCATGGTATTCTATTACCTAACGGAATGGACGGAGTTGCAGGCCTCAATCAACCAGCGATACAGCCTAATCAGACCTTCAAATATGAATTTGTCCTCCGCCAAAACGGTACTTTCATGTATCACCCGCATTCTGATGAAATGACTCAAGTTGCTATGGGGATGATGGGATTTTTTATTGTACATCCAAAAGAAGGATATAACCCTCCTATTGATCGTGATTTCGCTATCTTTCTTCATGAATGGCGAATCCCTATGGGAGCTGAAACTCCACGTCCTTTTGAAATGATTGATTTCAACATATTTACTTTTAATAGTGTGCTTTATCCCAAAATAGAATCGCTTGTCGTTAAAACTGGGGACAGGGTTCGCATAAGATTTGCGAATGTCATGATGAACAGCCATCCCATCCACTTACATGGCCATGAATTTACAGTAACAAGAAGGGGGGCGCAAAGACTCCAACCGTCAGCTCAGTACACAGAAAATACCACACTTGTTGCGCCAGGAGAAACCCGCGATATCGAGTTGATTGCTGATAACCCCGGCGATTGGGCTTTCCACTGCCACAAGTCTCATCACGTAATGAATCAGATGCAACATGACTTGCCCAACCTAACGGGAATTGATAAACAGGGGATTAATGAAAGAATCAAGAAATTCTTTCCAGATTTCATGGGGTTGATGAGCATTAACGGAATGGGCGAAATGTTCGAAATGTTTGGAACGGATGAAATGATGGATATGGGCATTAAAATCAAATATCCACTCAACATGTCACCTATCGGAAACCCTGGTCCTTTTGGCGTTATTGAAATGGGCGGCATGTTTACTATCTTCAAAGTGAGAAGCAATATTTCTAGTTATGTTGATCCAGGCTGGTATCAACACCCTGCTGGTACGGTAGCAGAAGCGGTTGACATAAGTGCAGTACCTGAAGATATTCGAAATTTCGAGTCAGATACTAACCGTAACTATACGCCCCCTGAAGGTATTACCAGCTGGCTAAGCCAAGAAGAAAAAAAGGTTCAGCCGCAAACCATGCCAAATAATTGGATGCAAAGTAATCCTGAGGATAGCATGGGTGGCGGCCATATGAACAATATGAAAAATAATCATAGCATGACCCCTATGCAACATATGGGTCATTAGATGAAGGAGAGTTCCTATGCTTGATCAGAAAAAAGAATACACATGTCCTATGCATCCAAAAATAAGAAGGGCTGATCCTGGTCAATGCTCTATTTGCGGCATGAATTTAGAACTTGTCAAAGCAACCTCAAATCAAGAACATAGTTGTTGCCATTCATCTCCTAAAAAACCAAATAGCATTGAATCGGATCCCAAAATTTTAGCTTCCCCAAACGAATATATTTGTCCCATGCACCCGCAAATTCGACAAAACAAGCCAGGACAGTGTTCTATTTGCGGGATGAATCTAGAACCAACTCTTCCATCTAAAAAGAAAGAATATACCTGCCCTATGCATCCACAAATACGGCAAGACACTCCAGGACAATGTCCTATTTGCGGCATGAATTTAGAGCCAACAATTATTACTGATGAAGAAGATGTTGATTTAAAGAATATGACCAAAAGATTTTGGATAGCTCTATTGCTGACCCTGCCAATTGTTATTCTCATGCTTTTAGAAATGAGGCTAGTCGATCGTTTCATATCCTACAAAACTTTTGGTATTATTCAAGCCGCATTTGCCACTATCGTTGTCTTTTGGGCAGGATTTCCATTTTTTCAACGCGGATGGAGATCCCTCGTTTCCCTTAATTTGAACATGTTCACTTTAATTTCATTAGGAATAGGTGCTTCATACATTTACAGTGTAATTGCTGTATTTTTCCCCTCTGTTTTTCCTCCTTCATTTCGTTCTCAAGGCGATCAAGTCGCTCTTTATTTTGAAGCAGCTACTGTCATCACAGTTCTTGTACTGCTTGGGCAAGTCCTCGAGCTAAAAGCTAGAGCAAAAACCAGTAATGCGATCAAAAATTTGCTCAACCTGGCGCCAAAAACAGCGACAATTATCTTAGAAAATGGCCAAGAAAAATCTATTCCAATCGAGGAAATTAAAGTAGAAGACAAACTACGCGTTCGACCAGGAGAGAAAATCCCTGTTGATGGGGTAATCATTGAAGGTCAAAGTATCATTGATGAATCAATGATTACCGGAGAGTCGATTGCTGTAGAAAAATTGAAAGGAGATTTAGTTACTGGGGCTACTTTGAACGGAACCGGAAGTTTTATCATGCAGGCAAAAAGGGTGGGCGACGATACTTTGCTTGCTCGCATTGTTCATATGGTCAGTGAAGCACAGAGCAGTAGAGCGCCAATTCAAAAGCTAGTAGACACAATTTCTAGCTATTTCGTGCCAATCGTCTTACTAATTTCTATAATTTCGTTTTTTGTCTGGGGCTTCTTTGGCCCTTCACCTTCTTTTGCATATGGTTTAGTTAATGCTGTAGCAGTACTTATTATTGCTTGTCCTTGCGCCCTTGGGTTAGCCACCCCAATGTCAATCATGGTAGGCGTGGGGAAGGGGGCATTAGCAGGAATCCTCATCAAAAATGCTGAAACATTAGAAACTTTAGCAAAAGTAGACACAGTTGTAGTCGATAAGACAGGAACACTTACAGAAGGAAAAATGCATCTCAATAACATTATTCCCATAGAGGGTAATGAGAATGATCTTCTTTATTTAAGCGCCAGCTTGGAATCCTTAAGCGAACATCCGATTTCTTTAGCAGTTGTATCGAAAGCAAGGGAAAAAGGAGTTGCGTTATCAGAGGTGAAAGATTTTCAATCTGTTACTGGAAGGGGAGTGATAGGGACAGTAGATGGCAAAACTATTGCCATCGGAAATCAAAAGTTAATGGAAGAGCAAAACGTTCCTTTAGATGCTTTGATGAAAAAAGCAGAAAACTTGCGCATTGAAGGACAAACAGTTCTCTACGTCAGTTCAGATGGAAGACCTTTAGGAATTTTAGGCGTTTCCGATGTGATAAAAAGCACGACAGCCGAAGCCATAAAGCAGCTTCATCAAGAGAAAATCCGTGTCGTCATGTTAACTGGGGATCATCGTATCACAGCCAATGCGATAGGAAAATCTTTAGGAATTGATGAGATAGAAGCCGAAGTTCTCCCTGAAGACAAAGGTAAGATTATCAAAAAACTTCAAAAGCAAGGTCATATCGTCGCTATGGCTGGAGATGGAATCAACGATGCGCCAGCGCTTGCGCAGGCAAATGTTGGAATAGCCATGGGAACCGGCACAGACGTGGCCATAGAAAGCGCTGGGATTACTCTTGTTAAAGGAGACCTTAGAGGCATTGTACGCGCAAGAAACTTGAGCATAGCCACGGTACGCAATATCCGCCAAAATCTATTTTTTGCATTCATCTATAACGCAATCGGGATTCCTGTCGCCGCTGGAATATTATATCCATTCTTTGGGATACTCCTAAGCCCGATTTTTGCAAGTGTAGCAATGGCATTTAGTTCTGTTTCTGTCGTTTGGAATGCACTTAGGTTAAATAGACAAAAAATATAAAATCTCCATAGAGAAAGCACAGTTTGCATGAGACGTGCTTTCTCTAATATTCACGTCCAGAGATGCGTGCTGACCAATTTTTATCAAAAAATTCAGAATCTAAGCATAATTTTCTTACAATTATGAAAACTTCAAAATGATTGGAATTTTCAAGTTTTTTACATAAACATCTAATGTCCAGACGGATGCGTTAAATATTTTTTAGTGAGTTAAATTTGTTGCACGAATATACCCTGCCGGGGTATGGTATGTTTAAATGCTAAGGAGACATATGACTGACGAATGCTGCGAAAACACAATTAAACATCCATCCCACAAAGGCGAGCTTTCTCATCTTAATAGAGTCAGCGGTCAGGTAGATGGAGTCAAAAAAATGATCGAAGATGGAAGGTATTGCCCAGAAATATTAACTCAACTTCGTGCCATACGTTCTGCTGTTAAAAGTATTGAGCTGCGGATTTTGGATACTCACCTTTCTTCTTGTGTAGATCAAGTTTTTAATTTCGAAAACCGTGAAGAACAAAAAAAGAAAATTAACGAGATTCGGGATTTAATTAAAAGATTTGAATGAGATTTTATTTGGCGTCTATTAACAATAAATACGATTAGATAATCGTATCATAACAAAAGGAGACAATATGAAAAAAGTCCTAGGTATATTAGGAGCTTCCTTAATGGCAGCAAGCGTTCTTACTGCCGCTCCAGCACCTGCGAAAATGAGCAGAGAATGCGGTTGTCCTACACAATACTGTAAATGCTCATCAGCATGCCAATGTGGTGATAACTGCACTTGCGGCAGCAAATGTAATTGCAAATAGTTAAATTAACAAATTAAAAACATTAAAAAGGAGAAACAAATGAGAAAACTATTCGGGATCTTGGGTGCATCTTTAATGGCAGTAAGTGCTCTTTCAGCGGCCCCATCTATGAGTAGAGAGTGTGGCTGTCCTACACAGTATTGCAAATGTTCTTCAGCATGCCAATGTGGAGATAATTGCTCTTGCGGTAACAGCTGCCATTGCAAATAAGCATAAATTCAATGCTAAGTTAGATTTTAATACCTAAAACATAGGAGGATAACATGAAAACGAAAAACAATTGCACATGCGCAACATGCAAATGCACCCCAGAAAAACATTGTGGATGCTTAGCAAAAGGATGCAGTGGCACTTCTCAACCTTGCAAATGTGGAGAAAAGTGCCAATGCGGTGACAATTGCACTTGCGGAAGCAATTGCAATTGCAACTAAACATAATAATAAATTATTCACCTTCCGCCCAACGGAAGGTGAATTTATCTCCTTCAGATTAGCAGCGCTATCATTAAAATTCAACTTAAACATTGGAGTATTTTTCTTATCAATTTACTCGGCTTTTTCGGATAGGATTGATCGGTGTAGGTGTGATTGCGCTAACCTTGTTTAGTCTTTGCTATTAGTTCCGGCGTGCCTCTCGAAAAGGGATTATTTACAGCTATCCTTGCTTGGTTTTTAACTTTCTTTCTAGGTGGAAGCAGGATTCAGTCCAACAATCATTTTGCTTTAGATTTAAAGATCTGAAATAAAGCATTTGTTAATAGTTTTCCCTGGAAATCCTCTGCTTTTACGGGTACAATCCGCCTCAATGACAACTCCTATTTTCGAGGAAGACAATGGTATGCAAAACTGAGAGATTTTCTCCTGAAATTCAAACTACCTTGGAAGATTTCATAAATTGTGGATGGGAGGAAGCGTTTCAAAATGATGATGCTCAGCATTTAGCTGCTGCTGCAGACAAGCTTGCTAAAAAAGGTCAGAAAGCTCTTGAGGAATGCCGAATTTCTCACAGCAAGGCCCTTTGGCTTCTAGCTGATGCTTGTTCAATGATGCTTCAGCCATCGAGTTTCAATGAACCGTTCAAACCATACTTCATAAGCAGGTCGGGAAGGTCGGCAATTCCAGATGATTTCAACGAACAAGATCTTAGCTTTTTTTCAATAATTCTTCCTTCGATCAGCAATCATGAATTGAAAGGGCGTCTTTCCGATTTGATATGGCTTAAGAATCGTTCCAAGATAAACCTTGCTCTCGATGCAATAGATTCATATACAGAATCGCCAATCAACTTAGCATCGTTTTCTGGAGACGGAGGGGATTGCTGGATTAGAGCTATCCAGCTTACCCGCGCATTGCGACACTCAGCTGGGGATCGAATGATCTCCATCAAGGGAAAACTCCTAGAGGCATTTCGCAATACTTCGGATTCCGATGGTTTCTTAGCCAAATGGATCGCGGATCTCTTTAGAGCGTTTGGCCTTGGAGTAGGGTACGAGAATGAAATCGCTGAAAAGCTGAAATCTTTAGCAGAATTATTTAAACTGCAAAGCGATTTTTATCGAGTCAGAGAATATTATGAATCCTCTTCCTATTGGTATTCAGAGGCAGAAAAAGAGTTAGAATCTTTTCAATCGATTGCATGTCAAGCAGAAACCTGGCACACAGAGGCTGCTTTAAAAGAAACGGCAGGGGATTTTATCGGTGCTTCGCATGCATTAGAAAAAGCAATCCAGGTTTATCGATCGATTCCCAATAAACATAGATCAAGCATCGGTATGGAAGAAGGAAAGCTTCAGCAGATGCAGTCACATCTGGACACTGTTGGAAAAATTGCCGCCGACAATATGACGCAAGTATCCTCTCCTCGCATAGATATTACAGACATGGTATCTGAATCCCGCCTTCTCATTCATGGAAAACCCATGCTTGAAGCTCTTAAAACCTTAGCAAATTTTTATCCAGGAGCACGAAAGGCAAAGATACGCGCTTCTGCCGAAGAAGTTCTTGCTCAATTCCACTTCGGTTCGTTCTTCGGGTTTTCCGTCAGGGCAAGAGACGGCCGCATCGTTGCAAAAAACCCAGGCATCGCAGTTGCACCGAAAGGCTCATCTGAATATGAACAAATGGTAGATCAAGAAATGCTGCAAACTTTCCATTTTGAAATTTTTACTGTTGTTCCAGGGAGAGTTGTGCCAGCTTTAGAAACAATGCTTCTAGAACACCGTCTTCGTCTAAGAGATTTTGAAACAATCTGCGATCAATCTTCCATCGTTCCACCTGAGCGATCCAAAGCCTTTGCGAAAGCTCTCTTTGCTGGATACGAATTAGATTTCGATACAGCCATCCATCGGCTTGTTCCGCAAATAGAAAACATGGTTCGTTATCATATAAAGGCTGCGGGAGCATCCACAACAGTTCTTGATAAAGATGGAACACAAGCGGAAGTTAATTTAGGTGCATTGTTAGACAAACCAGAAGCACAACTTGTTTTTGGAGAAGACTTAGTTTTTGAGATGCGAGCCATGTTCTGCGAAAGCCGAGGGCCAAACTTCCGCCATTACTTAGCACATGGATTACTCGAAGATAAAGATTTCGAAACTGCATTTGCAATTTATGCTTGGTGCTTAGCTTTAAGGCTTGTGTTTAATGTATTCTGGAATTCCCAAAGAAAAGAATAAACGGTTTTTTAAGAAATTATACCGTTTTCTTTGAAACTCAAGTATAATGATGCCGATTTTATCAGGAGATCATCATGCCATTGATTCAGGGAAACAGTGAAATGAGCATCCATTCCAATATTAAAAAACTGATAGGGGAGGGGTATAAGCGCAAGCAGGCGGTTGCAATTGCCTACAGCGTAGCAAAGAAAGCGAAAAGCAAAGAAGACGACATCAAAAAAAAGCCAATTCAATACAAAAATTGCATCGATCCTAAAGAAGAAACTCAGCAATTTCCTTATCTATAACCTACCGGATAAGAATCACTTTGCCTTTCTTTCTGCTTTTTTATCTTCTGGTTCGGGGAAAACTTCAGGGATATAATGCGCAAAGTTTCTGGCATCCCTGTCGCAAATGAACACCGAAGTGACGGCCGAAGAGCTTCCCGTTTCCACTTTATCGCTTTCGCAACATGCCCCGCACCATGCCTTCTCTATCGCCATCTCTTCCGTCGGGGCTTCCACTTCGACCATGAAATATTGCGTGAAGGACAAGCCGACGCGCCATTTAGGAAATTTAACTGCCATAATACTGCCTTATCATTTTTTTCTCTTCTCAAACTACGCTTATGTTTCCTTGCGCGATTCCGGTGCAAGTCCAGTCTGTATTTGCCGCTGTGCAAAGCAGCTGGATTGCGTCATACTGATTCGTAGAGTCCAAACTACCTCCCGCTCCTACCGTTGTGTCCTGGTTTCCAAAATGAATCGTCTGGCCTGAATTTTGAGCTATCCTCCATCCTCCCACCCCTTTTCCAACAATCCACACAATATCCCCGACAGAAGATGAAGAGGGGAGCATGGCAGTTAAAAGCGAGGGATTATTCAAGATATAGCCGTTGTTGCTTGCCATGGATAGAGTAGAGGAAGTGATTTCCGTAAACGGAATGGATGATGCTGATGCAGGTGCCCACTTAACACCCGCTGGAGCCGAGGAATCGACCGTAAGAACCTGCCCATCCGGGCCGGCAGGCAAACGAGTATTTCCGGATCCATCGTAGACAAGCAAGTCGCCTTTGGTTGTAAGAGGGGATATGTTGTCGAACGCTGTTGAAGGCGACGCCACATCAGACAGATTATCCGCCACGGCGAGCAAATCGGAAACTTTCGTCCCTGAATCTTTTATCACCTTTCCGGTTGCATCGGCGAAAACAGCAATATCGTCTTCTATGGAAGAGCTCGGACCGATGACATTTCCCGTTCCTCCCCCTCCGCTTCCCGATTTATCCAGGTTATTGATAAATGGATTGTATCCATAAATTGTCATAATCTGTTCCTCTTATGAGAAGTAGGAGGCACGGTTTGTCCAACTGTAAATAAATCCGGCTCCATTATCCGGTATTTGGACGCGGCTAATGAAATTGTTATTGTCGTAACTAAGCTTCCTAATAAACCAAGAAGGACTATCGACGCTTTCATTTGGAGTTGCTGAAAATCCTACATAAAGAGGACGTCCAGCGCTGTCGTTGTCAAGTCTCTGCTCGTAGAAATCATTCGTTCCTAGAGTGGAAGCAAGATTGTTGATCTGCTCAAAAATATTGACTGGAAGAGGCATATGAAAAAACACTCCTGTTGGCCAAAGCCAAAAGGCTAGAACCTTCCGTCGACAGAGCAGGTTTAATCTTTCAGATCTTCCCTGTATTGATGGCTGGGTGCAAATTCATCCCCATTTTCAAAACGACTTTTCTCAATTTGTTGAGAATAGCCAAGGGGCTGTTCGGCGGGTAGAGGCAGCTCTAGCCCTTCCAGCAATTCCTCGTGTCTAACATCCGGCATGGCACAGCCTTGTGCGATGGTTGCTTTTAAACTTTTTCTAAAGTTTTATTGGAGTAATTGAGGAAGAAGAGTAGCTTGAGTAAATGCGTTGTATAGTTGCTTTATGCAGTGCGGTGGGTAAGCGCTTGAGAACCCCATCCGCTTGAAGCCGAAGAAACCTTTTGGTTGCTATGCTGTCCGTTATATGCATTCGAAGAACAGAATGAACTTCCTGAATTTGAATTGGAAGAATCTTCTTTCGCCTTGAAATAAGCTTTTACTTTAGACTTGATCAAATTTTCAACAACTTCCTTTTGACTTGAAGAATCTAACATAAACCATTGACACCATTGCTCGCCCATCTGATCAGTTTTTCTATAGCTAGGAATAGCAACGAACATCCCATTGCCGTCTTTGGTTCTCTGAACTTTAAATCGCAAAATGATCTTTCCGAAAATTTTTAAGCTGGCTACTCCTAAATACTTTTCCTCAGGAGTTTCGTCGAAATTCAGGAATTCTACTTGAAAGCTTTCCATATGATTGGTTTCCTCTTGTTAATCTTTAATCCTTTTCTGATTCGGTTGACCCGCGCATAATAAAATCCACCGAATGAGTCCTAGTGCACCACAACAGAATCCTGCTCGGTGCATACGTTTTCACAATAAAGACTTTACCCTAATAATACAAAACTAATCTTCATTTTTTTGAAGAAAGGAATCGGAGAATACAGGAAGAGAGGAATGGAGGGCTACTTTTGAATTCAATTCCTTACTCTATCAAGGATAAGGATTTTGGTTTCCTAAAGGAGCCAAGTACTCTGCCTCTTTAATTGGAAATTCTGGAAAGTATGGACTAGCATTTGCATAAAACAGAGGCCGGCCTGTTTCAGCTATTCTTGTTGCGTTTTCCTCCGTAGAAAAATCGTTATTGGCAGTGCCGATCCTAACCTGCCATTTCGAACTGATTTTGAGAAGAACAGCAAAATTGTTGCTGGAGCCCTCCCATTGTTTCAATGAATATACGTCAAGAGGAGGCTTTGCCATACTGATAATCCTATTCAAAGTTAATATCTGCATCTATGTTAAGAAATTTCTACATAAAATACATCAGGTTTCAGGCATGGGAGCATGCTGTTCCACTATTTCCCGGATAAGCTGAGATACTGAATAAACCTCTCCTTTTTCTTTAGATTTGTCAATTGCAAGACGTTTCAGGAAATTGTGATATTCTTTTTCCACCCTAATGCATACCATAGTAGATTCTTTGAACGTTCTCCCTTCTTTTCTTTTATTTCCAGGCATTTCAGATAATGGCCTGCGATTATGCGGACCAACCCATCTACAATTTTTCTTGCAAAAATCATGGTCGAGACTGATCAGCTCTATTCCATCGCAATCCTCCGGCTTAGGACCCATATCCTCATAAAACTTAATGAATGAGCTCTTCCATTCTGGGCACATTCCGATGCCTCGCCCGCCGTAGCTCTTGTAGCTTTTGGCGTTTTTGTTGTAGCAGAGCATCTTGATCCTGATCCAAGTTTTGTGTTCCTTGGATTTCGTCATTTTGTGTGTTGTCATGAATCCTTTCTGCTTTGAAACCAAAATTTATTTGTTTGTCTTCCACCGGGAACTCTCTCAAAATCAACCCGCGGAGGAGCTTAGGCACTGATATCTTCCTTTCGTCCGCTGATTTCTTTACGGCGATGAAATTTTCAAATGGCAGCGAAAAAGAAACAACTTGATTCTCATCCCTTCTCCAATTGGAAACTGACGGAGTTTGAGCGTTGTTTTCCGGATTCAATGGGTGGTTTTTCTTATGAACCACTCCATGGCAGGTATAGCAAAGCCAATAGATGGATAGAGGCTGACCATAATCGACATGATGCGCTTCAAGCTTACTATGCTCCAAAGTACAAAGATCGCAGCATTGCGGTCGTTTAAGCCTTCCTTCTTTCAAAGCTTTGGCTACTTCACGACGGGATAGGGATTTCATTTTGAATTCTAAACATTCATCGTCGTTGATTCTGTATAAGCCTGGAGCCGGCATGGATAGGGATTCTTATTTTTTTGGGTTTTTGGGTCATTTTGTCATTTAATTTGCTAAAGCATGCACCAAAGGAACCTTTTTAGGCCGTCCTTTCGCGCGGGAAGCCGGCTTGACTTGACCTCCAGTAATAAAGTAGATCTTCTGAGCTGTTTCTTCGTCTATCGTTTCATTTCGCTTGGCTTTCCAAATCACTTGACGCGTGCATCCTGACAACCTGGCCAATTCATTTGTTTCCATATTGTTCTTCCGCAGCCAACGCTCTAATTCCATATGTTGCCCCATAAATCACCGCCCTCTGTTTATTACGCAGAGTATACGAAGGGTAAATTGTTTTTGTAAATCTTTTCTCATTTGCTTAAATCATTAAACCGTATAAATTTCTGTCTACAAGTCTCCAAAGGCAAAAAAAATGAGTTTTAAGATAAAAATGAAAAAGGTTATAATACATGAAATTGTTGTCGAAGCTGATTCATTAAAGCACGCACTTAGCATGTGCAGCGGATATTGCAGCCGCCTGGATTCATTTCCTTTAGTGGCCATAAGATTTGAAATCGAATCGATAACAAGGATTGAACATCATGAATGGAATAATAAAGAAAAACGGCGGACCGGCAGTATGGGAAAGCGGAAGAAATAAGCTTTTTCTAATGCCTAAAAGCAGAAGGATAAAGTTAGGGGGTCAAGTTTGGCGACCGGCCCCCCTAAAGGTGGAGTTCAGCAAAATGCTGATTCCTATGCCTCTGCTATTCCTCTCGGGAGTTTTTGCAGGGATTGGCATTATGCTAGCCGTAAACTAACCAATTCCTCAAGAAAAAAAGGACACAATTTATGGACAGGAAGAAAATGGATAACTCATTTCTGGATTCGTTAACTCTTGAAAGCTCGATAAATGAAATTTTAGAGCTTGCCGAGACATTTAAATACGACTTGGTCAAAGCAAAAAGAGACAGCGAAAAATCCGGAAAATATACTGTTTCCTGCCTTTTTCGCGTCCGCCAGCTTCTAATCGATTTGGAAAAAGTGGGCTCGCAATTTCGAAAGCTCTCTATTTCCTATGAGAAAGATTTGGAAAAAAAGAAGAAAAACACATGAGAAGAGGGCCTAGCCCGTCCTCTTCTTATTGATCATATCAAAATAATAAGAGGAAGCAATGAACAATTTAGATGAAATTCCACCCGGATATGCCAGGGTAACAGAAATACTCCAACCATTCTCATCCTTTGACGGTATCGACCCTGCCATTTTGGCAAGAGCCGCCGATAGAGGAAGCCGCGTCCACAAATATTGTGAACTTTATACCCAGAATTTACTTATCGAAAAAGTCGATGAAGATTGCCGCCCCTATGTCGAGAGCTTCATGCAATGGTTCGACGCCATGGTCGAAGAAGTCTGGGTAAGCGAAATGCGACTTTCATGCAGCAAATACCTTGTTACAGGAAAATTGGACATGGTGGCAACACTCAAAGGAGACAAGGAAGAAACAATCATTGATTTGAAAACGCCTCAGCAGGCTAGCCTTTCATGGCGCCTTCAAACGGCGGCATATCGGTACCTTATGCGCACCAGCGAAGGAATTGATATTCCAAGACGGATCTGCCTGATCCTGGACAAGGAAGGCGGAAAGCCAAAGATTGTCGAATATACAGACCATGACACGGATGAAAGGCTCTTTCTCGGAGCAGCCGAACTTTTTCATTTCTTTAGAAAATAAAAAAAATGTACGCACAAGCTCCCAAAAGCAATTTTTTTTGCTTTTATGATGCTTTTTCAGTAGGAAAAATTCTGAAAAATGAATATCGTATTGCGTATAACAGAAAGGTAAAGTCTAAAAGGAAGAGAAAATGGATTGGATAGACAGAATGGAAATTGCCTACGAAGCCATGACCGACAGACTAATCGATGAGATGTATGCCCCAAAAATTATCGAATGCGCCCAATGCAGCGAATATTTCAATTCCGAAAATTCTTTTGGGAGCGAGAGCAGCAATCTTGATTTCTGTTCAGAAAGTTGCGTCGAATCTTGGGAAGAAGAATTTGCGTTCGAAAACGAAGAAGGGGAGTGCATCAATCTGGCCAACCATTTGTCCATACACCCAGCTTTCTGTACACCCACCCAGACAACAACCCATAAAGAAGGAGTATTAATATGAACAAAGGCGGTTTCAGCTGGAAAAAACTCTTAGGATTAAGCGCAGCTAAAACATCAATGTCTAGAAAAATTCATATTCCGCTGACGAAAAGCGGAAGGCAAAGAAAAGCTGGAGCCGGCAGCCTACTAGCAATTTTATTTACATTATTTTTCGAATAAAGGAACCACTATGTTTGATTTTGAAGAAGCCAACGAAGCGATTAAAAAGAATGAGGTAATGAATATTGAAGCCGGAGGAATAACTGTCGGTCAAGCAGCGCAGCTACTAGGAAAAAAACTAGATCTTGCTCCTCTTATATCTCGCGCTTCGAACTATTTGATCGAAGACGAAGCTAGCGCCAGCCAAGCCCTCTCAATGAGCCTCCAGGCACGCAAGATACGGAAACAGCTGGATGAAACAAGGCTGTCCATCATACGGCCTCATCTCGATTTCCAAAAAGCGATCAATAAGATCGTAAAAGAATACGAAGCGAAACTCGAGGAGATCGAGAACAATCTCAAGTCCAAATTAGACGACTATCTTCAGAAATCAGCCTCTACTAATAACGCTTCGTTCATTGCCAAATCGAGAGAGATGTTCGTAGAAGACGGAAAGCTTTCTAAGGTGAGGAAATGGGCATGGGATCTGGAAGATGAAGTCGCCGTGCCAAGGGAATACCTTGTTTTGGATACGAAGAAAGTGGACGACGCTGTTAAGCAAGGAGTCCGCAATATCCCGGGAATTAAAATATTCGAGAAGGAAGAAATCAGCATGAGAATTAAAAACTAAGGAGCCTTGTATGAACCAGCTAATGAACCGCAATTCTTTTACAATCCCTGCAGGCCAAGAAATGGATCAGATCATTTCTGTATGCAAAGTACTTGCCACCTGCCCCTATTATCAAAAACTAGGTCCAGGAGGAGTTCTTGCAATATATCTAACAGCCAGGGAAATGAATCTTCCTCTGATGATGTGTTTGAACGGAGGCATGTATACGTTCTCAGGATTGGTGAGCCTATCAGCACAGCTCATGAACATGCTTATCGTAAACGCAGGGCATAGAGCGGATGTCCTGCAGCTGGATGAAAAAGCATGCAGGATAAGATTCTGGCGCTCGGACAGACCGAAAGACAATTGCACTTTCGAGTATGAATACACCATAGAGATGGCTGCAAAAGCCGGTTATCTGGGAAAAGACAATTGGAAAAAAGCGCCGAAAGACATGCTTTTCAGCCGATGCCTCTCAGGCGGATCGAGAAAATTCATGCCAGATGCCATCATGAATGCCTATGCCATCGGAGAGCTCGGAGAAGAAGACAGCTCGGCCCAGCAAGCTGTCCCTGATCTTTCAACCCGGGAAATCGAAGCATATAAAACCCCCGAGGCACTTCCTGAAGAGCCTAAAGAGATCGAACATGAAAAGTCCGCAGGTTATGAGGAATTCTGCCAAAAACACTTGTGCGATGGCGAAAAGGTGGCTTACGTCCGTAAAATCGCTCAAGCTACCAATAAGACAGAAACTCAAATTATCAATTCGGCCACATGTAACGAACCAGGATTTTTGACGGCTTTCGAGAAATGGAAATCGGGGCAAGCAAACCAGGAAAAAAAGGGCAGGGGGAAAACCGCTGCAGCAGCTTTGCCCGCGCCCTCCGAAAGCTTGGCAGCAATAGCCTAAGCTATTTTACAGAAGCCGAAGGAGCCGGCGCAGGAAGCGCTGGATCCTTATTGATGACTTCGACGGAGATTTTAACGTCCGTGTCCTTTTGGAACGCTTCTTTGTCTACAGTCAGGTTTATCGCTTCCTGCGTCTCGATATCTTCAATGGCTGAAAAAAGCCCGGGAAGCATTTGAGAGCATCCTGATAACACTAAAGACAAAATAGAAAGAGAAATAAAATGATAAAGCATAAAGCCCCCATGTTAAGTTTGACAGTCCATTCGATGTGTACTTGAGTCAAATAGGGGCTTTAAGAGTGGTTTTGAGCAATTAATTTAACGTCTGATAATATAGCTTATGTTGCGTAAGTGTTTTTAAATCAGCAACTTACAGCATCATCAATCCAGGATTTTACAAATTCATCTTTTTTCATTGCATCGATCATTTTGGCATGGTTTCCCAAGCGGCCAGTACATGTAGCAATAAGGACATTTCCATTCTCTAACAAGGCCGTCGTCATAAAAATAGATCCCTCCAGCGTCTCGATGGATGGTTCCAGTCTTCACCCAGACATTACTCCCAAGATGAATGTAAAATCCGTCAAAGTAATTGAGGCAAAGCTCATCCGGCGTAAGATAAAGTTTATCCGAATCAATAGCTGGAGTTACAGCGGATAATGCGGAGCTGAAAAATACTAAAGCAGCTGTCATTAATGTCTTCATTATTTATCCTTGTCTCAAGCCTTTTGCCATTCAGTCACTTCTTTTTTACAATACTAAATTGGAAAGTGTCAATATTTATATTCACTCTGTGTGCCATCCTTCCAAATCTCCAGCAATATGCTCACCTGTCATTTCAACCAAGCACCCGTCCATTTGTAAAGAAAACAAGCCAGCTGGACAGACAAACATAAACCCATAAAGCTGGGTGGCTGGGAATATGGATGGTAAGCTGGCAAACAAATCATATGGCTGTTTGTAAGTCTGGCTGGATTTTTGACCACGCTCCCCTCTTTCCCGTCTTCCATACACCCAGCAATCCAAAAAGATGGGAATATGGAAATTTGGATGTCCAGCCCATTTTATGAGAATAGTGAACCACAAAGAGCGGTAAGGTTTACAATCGAAGCTTCACCAGCAGGGTAAGCAGTCTGAAAATGAAAGCTATATGTCTTAGAGATACAACTCGCTGTAAATAAGGGGATTTAACTAGCATTTATTCGAAACAGAACAGAGAAATTCTAATCTGGAGAAAACGGTTCTTTAGAAATGCTCAGTGATCAACAGGTGTCGTTTTTGTTTACAACTGTTTACAGCCGTTTGATATCGAGCAGACGGAAGTCGTTTCAAGCCTTTCAGTAAGCTTTTAATATTTACAAATCTAAAAAATTATTACCTGGTAGTGTTAATTTTAAAATAGTTAAGAGATTGCTATTTAGCTGTTTATAGTTTTCAATTTAGACTTTTTAGTGATCAAGGGAGGTCGCTGAAGTGATGCATTAGGGTCGTTTATGTTTACAAAAGGAAATGTTACGAATAGGAGTGGTGATCAAAGAGGGTCGTTTTTGTTTACGCTTGTTTACAAACGAAAAAAATAACTCCTCAATGGGTTTTCAGGCTGGTTCATCATTCAGCAGATCTAAGAAAAAATAGTTCAGTGAAACATAGGGGTCGTTTTTGTTGACATCTGTTTACAAGCAGCGCTTTAATGTCAAAGCATCATGCCTATGTTTAAAGTTAAGCAAAAACGCATTGAACTGTCTGTGTGTCAAAAGGTTTTTTAAAAATTCTCTCTCATAAAAATGCGATGCTTGGCCATTTAAAATAAAGGTTTGGATGGATTGTAAAAGGTGATCGACGAAGGTCGATTTTGTTTACTGCTGTTTACAACGAAGAAGTTTTTATTTCGGATTTGCCCTTTTTTTTCAGCTCTCGAAGCGAAGCGGGAGAGAGCTTATGTTTACTGCGGCAGCTGTAAACATTTTATATTCTGATTGAATATAATTAGGCTTGTTTACTTAATGATAAGTCACTCATTTTCAATGACTTGCAAAACAGCGGGTGATCAAGAACGGTCGGTATGGTGATGCATCGGGGTCGGTGTAGAGATTCAGGAGGGTCGTTTCTGTTTATAACAGTGACTGAATGGGGTCGCTTTTGTTTACGCTTGTTTACGAGGAGGGAAATTTTAAATGTGGATGGCTCTCCTCTAATATTCAGAATGCGAGAAAGATGCAGGCTGAATAGAAAGGAGAGTGAAGAGGAGCGTTTCTGTTTACAAGAATTTAGTTGCAAAGGCCCTTACCTTGTCGGAAACTTCCTTGGTGATTTGCCTTTTCTCATTCAGAAGATAGCTGACCATTTGGCCTGTAATTCCAAGATGGTTGCCGAATTGGCGGACGTTCATTTGCGATTTTTTATAGATTTCCCTGAATTCTTCTATATCAACGATTTTATTTTCTTTCTTCTCAAGTGCAGGGATTTCTTTATTGGCTTGGATGAGCCTTACCTCTTGGCCGAACCATTCAGGAGGGGTCAATGTGAGAGAACAGGCAAATGGATTTTGGCATTCTGATGGTAGCCCCTTTTCGCCTGTATGGGCCCATTCCCCTAGATATCCATGCTCTTTCATGTAGTTAAGCTCTGATTCGAGGGATCTGAGGTCGCGTAGCCTATATTTAGTATCCGAGCCTAAGTGGCACCATTCCATTAAATTCGTAACAGAAATCTTCTGTTGAGGACTCATTCTCCAAAAGATGGCCAGCAAAGGGGTGAGATAAATGGTCAAGGGGTGTTCCCGGTGGTTTTCCTGTGCGATTTTCTTAAGCAGCTTGGTATATTTTGCAGATTGACCGTCTTTAGGATCGAAAGCATTCTTATACCAGAAGTCTGTAGCTCTAAGCTTGATTTTTTCGTCGATGATGACCTTATCGAATATTTCTTGCTGGAAGCCGTCGATGCTAAATAGCCTCTCCCCTCGAAGTACTTCGCTTTTTCCGTCCTTTCTGCGTGCTGTAATGAAAAGGCTTTGGAAAATCCTGATGATTTCGCTGGCTGTCTTTTTTAACTCATGGTCGTAGGAACCGTTGGCTTTTTTCTTATGCCCCAGTCTGGCCAAATGATCGTTCACGCTCCATATGAAATGGCCTTTTCTAAAATTCTCCTCCAAGCCGATCAACAAGCCTAAAAGATGCCGAAGGCCCTCGGCACCGAAGGTGCGCTTGATATACAACGCCAGGCTCACTTCCCTGAAATGGATATCGGAACGGAAAAGAGAGATATCGATCTGCGCTGAAGCCTCTACTTTTGGGTTGTCGCTGATAACGGCGATATGTTTCGAGCTGACCTCTTCTTTCCCCCCTGCATAGGATGTAGTCTTTTCCACTTTGATGATGGAAGAGAAAAATTCTTCCGCTTCTTTCTGCTCTTTTTCCGTCCATTCAGAATGGGGTTTTGTTAAGAGCTTTCTAGGAATCATGTCGGGTTTTCCTGCGAACATGGCTAGAAGAGTAAACATCAAGGGGTGGGAGGGAAGAGCGAAAGTGTCCTTATTCGAAGACTGCTCGACGATTTTCTCTATAGCCTCTTCAATCAGAGATCTTTGCGCAGTAGGCCCCATTTCACTGAGAATATTCTTCAAGGAAGAGAGCTGATTGGGGGAAAAATCCTGGATGGATGTGGGCGGAGACGTCCATTCGCTATTTTCCTGGCCGGAGGCTTCTCCTAAGGAAACGCCAAGCTTCTGCAAGTCTTCAACTGTATTGACATTGATAGTCTTTCCTGTGCGGTTGTCCACTACATGTAGCTTTTTCTTTACCACTGTGAGCTTATAGTCTGGTTCGGTTTCTAATACGACTGGAGTGTTTTTTATTTCAGTTTCTTTTGTTGATTTCTTCTCTTTTTTAGATTTGGTTTTTTCCATAGATTAGTTTTTTTCCTTCAGAGTGGACAAAGGTCTGTCAAATACCAAGGATATGGTTTGATTGGACGGGCCATTGCGGTTTTTAAGTACGACAAGGTCTAGATCGACCGTCCGGCCCATTGAGGAATCCCCCTTGGTTTCAGCGGTTTCTTTGGCTCCATTCCAAATGCCTAAAACGAGTTTTGAATCGTTTTCGATATCGCCAGCTTCTCTTAGGTTGTCTAAACGGAGAACTTCGGCTTTATTAGAACCTCTGCCTAGTTGAGCACCTAGAATGATAGGAACAGAATTGAATTTGGCTGTTTCTAGGATGGTTTCCGAGATTTTCTGAAGCTCCAGCTGCCTGGTGGAAGATTTTCCTCGGAATTTGATTTTTTGAATGTAGTCGATGAAGACGGCGCCCATTTTCCCCCGCTCTTTAAGACGCGCGATCTCTTTGCTTAAATCATCAACGAAAAACGGATAGTCGCAGACCACAAGCCGGTAGTTTTCCGTCCAGGACTGCAAGGTGGCGATTGCTTCGTTGATTTTTGGAATTTTTGTTATTCCTCCGCGGATGTATCCTTCCAAATTGGCTAGATTGTTTGCTTCGCTGATGCATTCTCCGCTGAGGATATTCAAAATTTTTAATAAGATTTGATTTTTAGGTTCTTCGTAGGAAAAGAAATAGAATTCGCGATCCGGATAAAGCTTGACCATGTTGACGAAGAAATTAAGAAGGGTTGTTGTTTTTCCGTGCGACGGCCTCCCGGCTATGATAGTGATCGCTTCCTGAGGGATCTGAATCGTTTTATCGATGGATTTATAGCCTGTTTTCAAACCTTCCTGGATATTCGACAAGTCTGCGCGCAGATTTTCCATCGTATATGGCTTAAGCCTGAAAGATTCCTGCTTCTCTTCTTTTTTCAGCTTTGAAAGTAATTGGGAAGCTTTGTGAACGTCTCCCTGAGAGAGCAGCTCTTTTGCCTCTTCCAAAGAAAGCTTGTATTTTTCCGCTTCATCGTGGGATTTCTGCTCTTTCAAAGCTTTTTCTAGAATGTCTTCCGATTCTGAAGGATTCAGCTTGAAAATAGCTTCTATTTCTTGTTTGAAGATGTTTTTGCTCAGGGCGTCGTCGAGCTGCGCATACGTTTTCGATGCGGAGCCAAGAGCTGAAAAGCGGCCGATATCCGTTTCTAAATCATGCTTATAAGAAAAATAAGACGGCAGCCATCGGACGCGAGCCTGTGCATTTTCTTTTAGCAGTTTTTTGAGTGCTTCGGCTCCGTTTGCTTTGACGTATTCATCCGGATCTTTATGCGGGGACAAGAGATGCGGAGGCAGGATGAAAGCTTTAATACCGTTTTTCTCGAGAAGATCGGAAGCTTTTTTTGCTTTTTCCAGAGAGCCGATTTCTCCCTTGCTGTCTTTTGCATCGTTATCGAATGCAATCACTACGCTTTCGATTTCGTAAATTTTAAGACTTTCAATGTGTTTTGCCGAAAGCTCTCCCTGGCCTGTAGCTGCGATATTCTTGATTCCAAGGCTTGGAAGATAGGCGGCATCTGGAAGGCCCTCGACCAAAATAATCTGTTTTTCCCTTCTGCATTTGTAAATATTGAATGGGTCGTCTTTCTTTAATCCGGATGTATAGCTCCAACGATGGATTTTCCCTTCTGCATCGACAACTCCTTCTTTTGCTGCAGCCCTTTTTGCAAAACCGGAGATCCGGCCGAATCTGTCCCTGTAAGGTAAGGCAACGCGGAAGAGGTCCCCTCCATTCCCATTCAGCTTGATTGAAACAGCTTCATGCTGCCTTTCCTTGGGAAGTTTGGATTTCAAGTACTTTCTTATCTCAGCATCCTCAGGCCAATAAATCCATTCAGTCTCTTGGAGCATTTGAGGATCGCAGCCCCTGGATTCGACAAGATAATCGAAGGCTTCTTTGCCTTTCGGAGAAAACAGAAGTTCTTTTCCATATTGGAAAATCAGTTCAAAAAGATGGGAAGAGGAATATGACGGCCTGGTATCGGAGGCTTGAAATCCTCCTTTTTTGATTTCTTCAAGAAGATCCGAACGGAAGGTTTCTGCAAGATACTTGCAGGACTCTACGAAATTAAGCCCTTTTTCCCTTTGGACAAGCTCGATGATATCGAATGACTCATTGCAGCTGAAGCAATGCATATGGCTCCATCCAGGGCCTAGTTTGCAGCATTGAGAGCTTTTCGATTCGTGGCCGGCAATGCACTTTCCTACCAAATACCCACCGGTTGGTTTAAGAGAGAGCTTGTGACGGAGGTCTAGATGATCGATGACATCCTCTATCCTTATTGATGCTTTAAGTTTTTCTTTTGCCAGGTTGCCGATCATGATCCATTTCCTTGGGAGTTTTATCTGTTGTTTTGCTCTTCTTCCATATTGATCAGTAGCTGGATTGCTTCGCAGATCATTTCTGATTTTTCGGTAGCTCTTCCCTGTAGAATCCGGTTTGCATATAGATCGTTAAATGCTTTATGGATGTCTTCACGCAAATTAAACGTCATTTTGCAAGTAGGAATTCTCTGATTTTTAGATGGCTTGCTTAAAATGGTTGGTTGTCTAGTTGTCTGAGGATCTGGCTTGACGTCCATGTGAACCTCCAGACCTCCAACAGGATGGATTGGTGTATGGCCGGCTGGATGGATTTGTGGAATAACAGCGTGCTGGAAGACAGGAGGTACAGGTATATGTGTTTCTGGTGAAACGGTTGCGTGGCTGGCAGGGTGCGTGGATTGCTGGACATCCAGCTGGCTGGTTTGTTGGACTGCTGGAATGCTTTCTTGTTGGCTTCCTGGTTTGCCAACCGATTGATCTCCAAACATTTCGGACAACCCCATCTTTTTCTTTTCATTTTCTTGAAGTTGTTTTTTAGTTTTTTCTTTCAGTTCATTAATTGACGACATTGGTTAATCTCCCCATAACTTCTTTCACTAAATTGTGGTACGCTTCCGCCCCCGAGCATTTAGGATCGTGGTCGAATACGGCTTTACTTGATTCTTGGGCTTCGCTTAATTTTACATTTTCTGGAATCTTAGTATCGAAAACTTTCTCTCCGAAAATCTCCTTTAATGCATCTAGCACACGTCTTGAAAGGTTGCTACGGGTTTTATAGAAGGTGAGAAGCACACCCATAATATCTGCATGATGCTCAACCAAACTGCCGGCTTTTTCATTTGTGCAGTTGATTGATTCCATAAATGATTGAATGCCAGCGAGGCTGAAAAAGTCTAATTGCACAGGTAGAATGATGTGCTGTGCCGTTAGAAAGGCGTTTGCTAGAAGAGTATTGAAAGTGGGAGAGGTATCAATAATGATAAAGTCGTACTCTGCATTTTTTAGTTTTTTACGTAATACAAATTCTTTGGCTGTTGTCTGTGCCAATTTAACTTCAGCCGCAGAAAGAGAGTTGTCAGAAGGTATTACATGCAGATTTTTGATATAAGAGTGTTGAATGACATCTTTAATAGAGCAATTGTCCTGACATAAAAGTTCTGCAACCGTCTGTCTGTTCTCAGTCTTAATTCCTAGTCCCAAACTTGAATGGCCTTGGGGATCTAAATCGACGAGAAGGACTTTTTTTCCAGCGCGGGCAAGCCCTGCGCTCAGATTGATGGAGGTGGTCGATTTACCAACGCCTCCTTTTTGATTCGAAATAGCTATTTTGTGCATCAGTTGAGTCCTTGCATTCCATGAGTCCTTTAATATTCCCCAACTTTAAAATAGGACGAAATTTAAGTAAACAGTGAATTGATGATTTACTGGAATTAGGGGTATTGCTAAGATAAAAACACTTCAGCAAAATCATTAGACGAGGCTAGTAATGGCGAAAAAAAATGGTAAGGAAAATCCCGAGAGTTCTGAAAATTCGAAAAGAGCACGCATTACATTAGAATGTTCTCAGGAAATTCGAAAATCTATACGGATTAGCGCAGCGCAGGAAGATAAAAGTATGAATGATTTTATTTTATCGATTGTTCTAGAGAAAATGCAGAAAAATAAAGATATTGCCGGTTCAGCAAAGTCATAACTCCAGATTATGATCGCAGCAGCGGACTGCTGTCGTGTACTACTAAAATCAAAAGCAATTAATCGGGGAGCTGGATGGCCAGCCTCCTGATTTGGAAGAAAAGAAGAAACACAACCAGCTGGCCAGCTGGTTGTGTTTATGGTTAGCCAGTTGGCTGGAAACCCATATAACCAACCATCTTAATCTAAAAGTGTTATGGAAAATAACATCGTTAAAGAAATCGGATCATTGTTTTAGAGTCGGAAGGATCTCTTATTATGAGGTTTCCATTGTTGTTTATATGACTGTTGTTCCTTCATTTCTTCTTGCTGTATGAGCAATTTATCTAGTGCAGTAATAAACTCATGCGCTGAATCTGGAAGCAGTCGAGGTTGTTTCAGGAGTGTTGCTATAAATGTTTGACGTGCTATTGCAATTACCACAGCGCCTCTTCTCGTTCTTCCAGGGAGTAAACACCATAGAGTGTCCATTTCTCTATCTTGTAGATCGGTTGAAGGAGAGCTTTTGAAATCAAAAACAACTTCCACTGAGCTGTCGACCCATGCAGTTGGAAAAGATTCTTCAGGGAAATGAACTAAAAAGAATCCTGGTTTATATACAGGTCTGAAATTTTTTCTTCCTTCAAGAAAGCGAGGGTAATCTTTTTTTAGACGCGTACCGTCGACAACCCATATCATATTCTGATAAAAAGCTTCGCGGATAATTCGTTCTTGTGGATTCAAGCGTGAATGTTGGAACTCGATCACATAATTTTGATCAGTCTTTACATCGGCAATGTGTTTTTCTCCATTGGGAGCAGTATGAATAATTTCTTGCCGTTCTTTAGGGAATTGATCTTTCCATGTGCGATGCCATTCAGTTTGATTCTCCCACCATGGATCGCATGTTCTGTTTCCTTTGTGGGACCAATGCCAGATTCTTTCATCCCCGCATTTTGCTACAATTGAATCGCCACAGCATTCGCATTTACCAGAAAGTCCAGGTTCTGCTTCTTGACGTTCGTCGTCTACTAAGGCATATCTCATGTCTGCTGAATTTCCATTTTTAGCTTATTTACAGAAGAAATTATACGAAGCAATGTTAAAAATAGAACAAGAAATCGCATTTCTGAGTCGCATTTCTGAGATTCATAAATAAGTTGATAAAAATGCAGATAGCGTCGCTATCTGCATAAGTTTCTGTATGACCAGTCTAATCTCAAAACCCAAACTTATAGCTTAAGAAAGACAATAAAATGCAGAAAACCTGCAAAATGAGATAAAAATCACATCCCATAAGCAAAATTTAATGAATAAGTTAAAGTCTGCTTTACCTATCTGGGATTGGTCATAATTTTTTGAAAAGTGAAAATATCAGCCGCTAAAGATTGAGCCGGGACACTTCCTGCTGTTCGATTAATTCCAATAAAAGGAGTAATTGCGATTGAAGGAATGTTGGTTGTAATTGCTGCTCCTACGGAAACACCGTCAATTGTTGCTGTGACAGAGTTGCCGGCGGCATTGATTGTCACGACTAGTTTATGCCACCCTGTCGTTACTGGAATTGCTGTATTTCGTGTTGTCCAAACACCTGCATTTCCACACTCAAAAAACCAGTTACCGCTATTTAAACCGTTTGAGTAAGCTAAGTAAATTCCGTTTGTTGAGTGAGCCGTTGAAGCTGCAGGACCTGTAACATCTCCAATTCCTGCACCAAAGAAATAAGTATTCGTTCCAGTCGAAAGGGTGTTTATTTTGAAAATCCATGTAAACTCAATAGCTCCTTGTCCGATTACTATAGGAAAGGAAGATATTGCAAGCGATTGACCCATATATAAAACAGCATTGCCAGGGCTTGTTGTTAAAGCTGCTGTCTGGACTGTTCCGGGGTGATTCGCATCTGAGTTAGCATTTTGGGCGTTCCATTGACTATTATTTGTCATTGTCCATGACTGGGCTCCGCTAATAACGGTACCAGTCACAGCCGAGGAACAAAAATCATCCCAAAGCTCAACAATTGAAAGAGGATCAAACAATCCTCCTGCGTTAACATCAATCGTTGGATTTCCTGCGATACCGTCTCCGTTCGTGACGATCACGTTTGGGCCACCTACGATTGTTCTGCCAGTCCAGCGACCGGTTAATGGGTTAAAGATTTGCAATCCTGAATTCTTTGCATTTACTACATTGTTGCATCCTGCCATGTTATCACCTAGTTTTGTGTTAATGCTTAAATGAATCGATTATTTTTAATACGATTCGAAATGTGGGTTTTGATTAATATAATAATGATGTTTATTGGTTGTTTTAGTAGTTTTGGTGGTCTTGTTTTTTTGAATTCAATAGAGTCGTTTTAACTTAATAAATATCCGTAGATGAATGAAATCCCAGAGGCTTGCAAAGAGACTGTTTTTAAAGAGCTACCGGCTACCTGTATTGTAAAATAGGCTGTATCATTAGCATTCATCCTGGCAAAGATACATGAATAGATTTGCAATGTTTGAGATGCTAAAGGGATTGATTTGTTTAAATATATTCTGTGATGATGATGATTCCATCTCCACCGTTAGCTCCTGCAGCAGCAGAGCCTGTTGCAGGTCCATTAGATGTTCCACCACCTCCACCACCACAAATTCCAAAATCTCCGATTAATGTTGCGCCATTATTGATTTGTGAGGCCCCTCCATATCCATAGACAGAATTTCCCCCAGCCCCAGAAAAACATACACCACCAGAACCCCATCCACATGTGCCCGGAGCACCTCTTCCAAAAGTTCCTACCGTACCAATCCCACCTTGACTATAAGTTGTCGAGCCGTTTGCTCCTCGTGCTCCTCCATTACCACCAAACGCTTGAAGTAAGGAGCCTCCAGAACCAACCGACGTTGTTCCTCCACCATTTCCGCTGCTATTGACGACACCAGTTCCACCAAGCCCAATTGTAATTGGCTTTGATGATCCAATAGTAGCTGCACTGAATATTGCCATATTGTAGTTTCCTGCCTGTCCACCACCACCAGCGGCTATTTGTCCTAAACTAGTAGCAGCACATCCGCCTCCGGCCCCGCCACCTCCAATAGCTTCAATCAAGCAAAACTTCATGTTACTGGTCGGCGTATAGGTGCCAGAAGAAAGAAAGATCTGCTGATTAATGGAAGTAAAACCTCCAGATCCAGGGCCGTTTACCCATTCTAGACCTTTACTTTGTGCCGAATTGGCTGATAGGAATTTTCCATCTGCTCCTATAGGTAAGGAAGAATATTGATTGGTTGCTTCATCAAATACAAGCAGCTGACCTTTTGTTAATGGAATTCCTATGAACTTTCTTGATAAATTATCGTAGGCGATCACGCCTGATTGATTAATGTTTGTTGCGTTATTAGTTCCGATAAAGACCTCCATAATTGAGAGCTATTTTTCAATTATTCTTAGTTCATTTTAATAACTATATATCACCAAAAACTACGCTGTTTTTTCTTCAGGTTTATTGCTTAATGCATCCAGAAGTCTTCCCTTCACACCTGCATGATCGAATGGGATAAGAGGATCGACCCAGATGTCCACTCCTGCTTCTCTCGCTTTACGGCAAAAGACATAGTCCTCGCCCCAAAATTCCCCATCCCAAAGTTCTGTATTGAAAAACATCCATCCTGCAGCATGCTTCATGCTTTCGTGTTTTGGTTCGAAATAAAGCTCTGGAAATTTCTTCATCATTTTTTCAATGACGCTTCGTTTAATAAGCATGAAACCAGCAGGAATATATTCCATTTTCAAAAGATTGCCTTCCGAAACAATGGATTGATCAGGGTTATGGGTCGGTCTAAATGTAAATGTTTTTCCATCACGTGAAGGATAAACTCCACCTATGAATTCTTTATCGTCTAAAAGTAATTTGACTACTGCTTGACAAGGCCATCCAAGATCTGAATCGATACAAAGCAAATGTGTGCAATCGCTGTCCATAAATGCTTTTAATATCCTGTTTCTTTCTGCCACTAATAACGATCCTGACGTGGTTATGTTATAGGTGACCTGAATTCCATGAGACAAAAGCAAATGGGTTGTTTCAGTTAAAGAAAGAGCATACGGTACATGGCATCTGCCATCGTATGCAGGAGTTGAAATCATGACTTTTTTCATAGTTAAGTTGCCTTTATGTATAATGATCTTTTGAAATTTGAGACGCCTTCGTATGTAATCGCTGCCTGATTATCAAGCGGCAGTTGGAATTGGGTTGAAGTATTGTAAGGATAGGCGCTGGGAGAGCTTGCTATTACGCCTGCTGAATAGCCGGCGATGAATAAGCCTCCGCCGACTGTGATGCACATCACATAGTTTGCAGGATTCGAAACAACCTGCGTCCATGTATTCAGATCGGTGGATGTGTACAGCGGTCCGAAAGGAGTGCCGCCAATGACATAAACTCCATTTGCGTAAACAGCATCTGTAAAAAGAATCTGAGTATTTGGAAATGGATTCGGCTTTTTAGCCCATGTAATCCCGTCCGTTGAAGTAACGATCCCGCCGAAACTGCCAGCAAGCATAAACAAGGTTCCAAAAGTGCCGGCGCTAAAACCCAAATTAAGAACTGGATTTGTTCGCGCTGTCCACGTCGATGCATTGGTTGAAGTGGCTATGTATCCGGAACTTGCCCCAGCTACATAAATTCCTAATCCTTGAGTTATTACATTTATGGTGGAAGCTGTCCCTGTGGTTTGTGGGGTTCCCCATGTGATGGCGTCTGTTGTCGTTGCTATATTTCCGCTACTGTCGCCCACCACAAAACTGGATGTTCCGTACATAGCACAAGACGGCAATCCAAATCCTGATGGATATTGCGATATAGCAGACCAAGTTATGGCGTTGGTTGAGGTCAAATGAATTCCGCTACCCATTGCGTGATAGAGCGATCCGTCCCAGCATAATCCCCACAAATTACCTGTTACCCCGCTGGTTCTTGCCGTCCAGGTCGTTCCATCCGTTGAAGTGCCAATGCCTCCTCCGGAAGTGCTATATACAAATAAAGAGTTGGCGTAGATCATGTTATTGATTGTGCTAGTCGTTCCGCTGGTACGGACTGTCCAAGTCACTGCATTTGTTGAGCTAGCGATGACACCACCAACAGCTCCATAGACATAGACACTTGCTCCATAGGTCATAGTTGCAATTGTTGAAGTAGTTCCGCTCGTGCGGGAAGTCCAGGTCACGGCATCGGTTGAAGTTGCCAATGTTCCACCTTGTCCTCCATAGGCATGCAAGCTATTTCCGTAAGCCAAGCAATAGATGCTACTTGTAGTTGGTGTTGTTTGGTTTACCCAGGTGATAGCATCAGTTGAGGTTTGAAGGGTTCCTCCATCGCCTGCTCCGACCCATTTTGTACTATAAATTAAAGCCTGAATCGTGTTGTTTGCATTCGTTGTTCTTTGCGACCATGTTAAGGCATCGGTTGAGGTATAAACTTGACCCAAGACTGAGCCGGCGACCCAAAGGCTGTTGCCGTAGTTAATGCCCCAAAAATTGCTAGGAAAGAGATTTTTAGTGTTGATGAAATTTACTCCATCGGTTGAAACAGCTGCGCAGCCGATAAATCCGACCCCTGATCCGCTTGCGCCTACTGCAACATATTTTCCTGCTGCGTAGATGAGCATGTTCCCTACTGTGGTGACTGGAGCGCTGAACACAGGAAGTTTTGTTTTCCAAGTCACGGCATCCGTGGAAGTCATGATCGCAGTATTAGACTGAAGATAAAAAAGCCCGTTTCCATAGGTTGCTGTAGTAAAACTTGCAGCTGAAGGGCTTGGTATCACCGACCAATTTTTAGCATCGGTGGATGAAGCAAGAACCCCTGCATAGGCACTTGCAACAAATTTTCCATTTCCATAAGCAATCGAATAAATGCTGGCTGTTGCGAAAGAACTCTGCTGAATGTACCAATCCTGGCCTGGCGCGTTAATAAGTCCGAGTTGGGCAAATAGAGCAGGATAAGAAGCCTGAGATAGAATGCTTCCATCGCATTTTTTCCATCCTAAAGCCGTGAAAGTAGAATCGCTCCCAGAGTTGGCGAAATACTGCATAGAGCCAATTGCGCCACCATTCTTAGCATCAACATAGCTTTTAGTAGCTGCTTGAACTGAGGTTGTGGGATCGCCATTTAATAGAAGGTTTCCAGTCATTGTCCCGCCGCTCAAGGGGAGATGCGGTACCCCTGGGTCGTTTGTTGAATTATTTTTTGGCATTGCTTCCCCTAAATTTGGATTTTTTATTAAAAGAGTCGGTTACCACTTGTAACCGACTCAAATCGTTAAACATAATTTAGGTTGCCCTGAGCAGAAAGGACCTGCCATGACGTGTTTGCCACTGTACAGACCATTCTTAAGCTGTCTCCAATAGATGTTGAACTTATTGAACCACTAGCACCTACAGTGGTTGCAACACTTCCAAATTGGATGCTTTGACCTGAAGCTTGAGCGATAGTAAAATTGTGAGCTGCTTGAAGATTTGTGATCTCTAATACTGTTCCCACAGCTGCGGTCGAAGGAAGGTTAAAAGTCAAATCTGCACTAGAAGAATTTGAGAAATAACCATTTCCAGCCACCATGGAGACAGGACCAGTAGTAGAATTAATCCAAGAGGCCACACCGCCGCCGCCGCTCCCTCCATTAGATGCCCATTTCACACCTGAAGCTTGGGAAGAGTCAGCTGTTAAAACGTAGTTGTCTGTTCCGACTGTTAAAGGAGTAAATGTCCCCGCACCGGTTCCGACTAGGATAACGCCTTTTGCAGTGTAGTCAGCAAATCCTATTAATGTATCCGCTGCTCGGTTTGGAAATGTGTAAACTCCAGCCCCTGCAAATTGATTGGTGAGGGTGTAGTCTCCGTTTCCGTTGTAGGTGACAGTTCTTTTAGTTGTTCCGCCGCCTATTTTAAATCCAACTGATAAGTTGGTAATGTCTAAGTTGACTGATGAATTATGAGCCATGTTCCTGCCTCTTTGTTGTTAATCTCAGTTAGCGCTATCCATTCAGCGAGTTATTTCGCGAGTTGAAACGGATGCGCATTCAATGGTTCATTGAGGAAGTTTGTAAGAAGTGGAACAGGATCTTTGTGTTTATGGGGAATTTTTTAAAAAAGCAGGAATTCCATTTGAAAGGGATTCTTAGCTAGTCTTTGAAATATCATGGACAAGCTCCTTTCTTTTTTGTTTTTTCAATGGTTGATTTAAGGCTTGTAAAAGGACATACTCTTTACTTTGTTGGATAAGCTGAGACAGCAAGCCTTCTAAAGTTTCTAAGCGATTCCTCATCTGTTCGACAGATTGTTGTAAAGCGAACATGCGATTGACTTCAACTTGTTGCTGAAGGAGCATTCTTTTTGGAGCGCAATCGGTAATAACTTTCGGTTGCCCGGTTCCTCCTTCCTGCCACCAAGATTCCATGAAATTCGGACATTCCCTTTCCGTAGCGCATAGTTTGCTCTTTACGAAGGGACAGTTTTCTTTGCAGGATGTGCATTCCATTGAGTTCTCCTTTAGTTATTTTCTAGGGTTGTTTTTGGCATAAAATTCCTGTTGCAGCCAACGGCCGCCAAGATGATCCATGGTTATGAGGACCTCCGCCGCCTGTGGCATTAGTTGTGCCGATGTTTTTTGAACTGCTCGGCTGAGTTCCAGCAAATAGAGCATTTAAAGTCCCGTCTTTATTTTTAATGACTTGCGCCGTGTGGTTGTGGGAAGGCATTTCCGCAATAGTCAAAGTATGGTCCGCCGTTTGCCATGTTCCTTGAGGAAGAGCCCCTCCGACGGTGTACGTCGAACCTCCTTTGACGCCAAGCAGGCAATCACCGATAGGTATCACAGCCCATCCGCTGGGAGCGACATCCTGATAAAACCAAAGCTGGGTGCCTGCCGCAAAGCTGACCTGATCGAATCGGATTTGATAATTTGTCGATCCTCTTCCTATGACCAGTAAGTCGTTATTCAAGGCTGTACTCGGAAGCGGGTCGAATAGGGAAATATCAAAATTCCTGATTTGGGCAATCGTTGCCTTTTTATCAGTAAATCCTTGATGGACAATGGTGAGATCATTGGCCGGATCTATCACGCCTACAGGATCAAGGTCGCTTATCAATACTGGTGTGCTCATAGTTTCTCCTTAGGACGGAATAATTTTTGATTGTCCCCAAGCAATGATGGTTGCCGGATCCGCAGCTCCCGTGATGGGGACTGAAGTGCCGGAAATCAATCCAATGTCGAGGGTTGCTCCTGCTATTTTTGTCAGAGTCACAGTTCCTCCGATATTCGCGCCGATGGCATAGAGATAGTGGGTCGGGCTTGCAGTATCCACGGCGAACAGGACGCAAAGGGAGCCGCTGATCGGAAAGATATTGATGCCTGAGCCGTTCGTGACAATTGCCTGTTCTTCTTGCTGCTTGAACCAATTCAGCCATCTCCATGTGTAGCGGGCCAGCCAGTTGAACCAATTCCGAGGCGGATATTCCAAGCGCGCCCATCCTTCCAATTTTTTTTCAGGGGGTGGTTCGAGAACGTTATTCTGGCCTGATATTGGATCTACAACATCATTTTCAGCCCATTCCGGAAGAATTGTCGGTTTAGATACCATGGGTGTCTCCTTAAGGTGGTGGCGGCGTTGCGCCGTCGAACATGATTACTTCTGCTAATTGGCCTGCTCCAGCCGTATCAATTGGCGTACCGTATTCAGCGAAGCAGCCTCCAAAGGTTGGATTCACAACATTTCCCGCATTCACCGCTAAAAGATCCGTCGTTTGCACTTGAAGATTTCTGAAATCGAATGGATCGGCTTCAAATGGAGAAACGTCTAAAAGCTCAATAATCGGATCTCCGCTGAAAACAAATGGAAGAGAAACTCCATAAGTTGCTGTAATCGGGGTGTACTGGACTGCTGCCGGACTCACTGATTGAATAGCGGAAACGAGCTGTTCGGGAGGGACGGAGAAAGTGATTCCATCGGTATCCATTTGAAAAGCAGCTGGGTAGTACTCGTGGTAGCGCACCTTGTTTGCTTTAGTTAAAAATTTGAGGACGGCAATCACTTCCTCTGGCGTTCCGTTTGATTTATTGATGAAGATTTGGAATTTCAGTTTTTCTCTATAATCTTCATCGCCTTCATCAGGCAGCCTCGCAAGACCTAATATTTGCCCCAGTCCATCAAGCTGAACGCCGAATGCTGTTTCAATAGAGCGGTCGAATTTTAGCGTTTGATTGACATCGTCAATTTCTTGGAATTGAGTGACGAAAGCTTGAATCAGTCGTTGGAACCTGCTGTACTCCCCATCAAGCAAGCTTTGCTGGAACTGGCCAGCAAGAAGTGCAAGCGCTCTTTGCACATGATTCGGTATTAAGACCATCCGTCCGCCTCCTGATTCATCATACCGTCACCGTGATGCGCGATAGATCGAATACCGCTATTTCATTCTCTTGGATCGGAATATCCGCTGTACCATAAAGTGGACTGTCTCCCGGGCCGTTGGTAGCTGCAATCTGCATCGCGCCGCTTGCAATTCCAGGAACGCTGAAAATTTGAGCTAGAACTCTTTGCAGGAGAACATCGACTCCGATTCCCAGATTGTTTCCGTAATTATTGATGGCATCGGCTACCAAATCCTGCCCATTGGGAGGGAACGTCTCTTCGGAATAGAGGGTTAATGCAACCGTAACCCAAATGTAGATGGGGGTGGGGCGGCTGAAATTGATGACTTGCTGCTCGCCTTGTGAGTCGGTGATGGTAAAGGACGTGTTACCGAAGGTTTGGATCCCCGCCGGTTTGGTAAGCCAGATTTTATTTGCAACGTCAGCATCGGAACCTCCTTCTACGACTGCTTCGAAACTTTTAGCTAGGCGCCCGCCTTTGAATACAGCTTCCGCTTGGCTAGCGCCGCCTGTAACTGAAAATGTTGTGATAGCGACTTCGACTGCTTCTTTCATGGACACTGTGATTGTCCGGTTCGCTGTTCCGCCTACAACAGCAGAGGCGATCTGCGGCTGGTTGGCTATGACCACTGCAATCGCATTCATGGTATCCAAATGGGAAGTGGCATATGTGACGATAGGCAGCGTCTGAATGGTATTGAAAACAATTGTGATTGTATTTCCTGGGACCAAGTCTTGATTCAAGACGATGTCGATCGGCTCTTGCGTCATCGTTCTGTTTTCGAAAATGAAAGCGGAGGTGACGCCTGGAACCTGCTGCAGGAGTCTTGCTCTGATGGATTCAACAGTTCCTGCTCCCAAAAGCCGGATGGAATTGTTTCTTCTGATGCGCAGTTCGGAATCGGTTTCGATGAAACGCCCTGTGACGCCGGCTTTGGGATTATTGATTGAATTCCATCCTGAAATGGGAGTTAGGATTTCAACCAGTGTATTGACTGGAGCTGCGATAGGCGCAAAATCCTGAGAAAGGAAAGTAACGGGAGAGGACTGCGAGATAATGCTTAAATTCGTTCCTACGCTTACCGAGAATGGAGTGTCTGGATCGTCGGCCGTGATGGACAGGCTTCCCGTCAAATCCGTTGCCGAAACAGTGGAAATTGCAGCATTGATGATGGCGGTTAGATTTTGCGATATCGCATTGATTGTAGGCATATCGAAAGTCACGGCATAGGTCGGCTGCGATGCACCTCCTGTGATAACGATTGAATTCACTACTACATTTTTTCCTAGGACAGGAATGATGCTGATGATATTCGGATTCGTCGGCGTAGCAGATAGGACATCAGGATTGGCTTCCATTGCAGCCGCTAAATCTGCAAGAGTTTGATTATTGCTTATATTGAAAGGAACTGCAGGGAGCGTCGTGCCGTTCAGTGTGGCGACAATGGAGTTTCCTGTTACAAAGATTCCAGTGAAAGTGATGATTGGAAGTGAGTACGTCAAGGTTTGATTATTAATGATCGCTGTGTAGGACTGAGGGGCGGTGGCGGCAACAAGGATGGAAGCCGATGCTGCGTTCGACCGCGAGATAAAAGAATCGGCCTGGCAGAAGAACACAGCCCCGGTATCCGGAATTCTAGCCAGGGCGCCTTGATTAATAAGAGTCCCTTCCAATCCGGAGCAAACGGCAGTGACATTTGTCTGCTGGGCTGCAAGCCTTGTAATTGCGTTTAGCTGAACGACATTGTCAAGGCTGATCCCTTCGGCGGAATTAGGATACTGGCTGAAATACACATCCTGCATGTTTTCCCAGATATCGGCTTCGACTTTGGAGAGAACTCCGATGAGTTGTCCGAAAATAGACTGGGGATCAAGATTGATTTCTCCGAAAGCGGCAAGCAGAAGGTTTTGATTTTCCGCATGGATGTCGGGGAGGCGTTTGATTTTAAATCCTTGAGGAGTAAGGCCGAATTGCGATGTCATGCCACAAGCTCCTCTGTCAGAGTGATTTCCCCTTGGGTAGTGATTACGGAGAAAACGACGGAATAGACTCGGCGCCGGGCATCGAAGCTGCTGGCGAAGCTGAGGATTTGATTGACTCCTAGAGTGTCCAGGATTTCTTCTTTAAGAACGCTTTCAATGCGGATTTGATTGGGAGCTTTGATAAAGAAATCATCGTAATAGGGGACGCCGGCATTAGTATCTAAAAACCATTCTCCCAATATGAAGCGGAGCCTAATCGCTAAATTTTGAGCGATTTGATTCCGGCCGTCCACTAATTGAAGGTCAAAATTTTCTAACAGCAGATCTCCGGTTGTCGGATCCAGAGCTATATCTTTCATGAAGCCTCGTTAACTCAAAAACGTTTCCTAAAGCGTTTATTGGTGGGTATTTGAGTTAATTGAGGATATTTAGAATGCTTCGATGCTATTAATGAATCGATCCTTTAATAGAGTCTAAAGCTAATTTTAAAGTTGCGTAAGTGGGTCCTACTCCTTGGAAAATCGGACTTCCTGGAGCAGTCGTCACAGAAGTCGCCAAGATCCCAAGTATGCTGCTGACGATATCAAGTACTTCTGTTGAAGCATTTCCTATCGCCACTTTTGAAGCTGTTTGGATTTGAATATCTCCATTAGCTTTAATTCTTATATTAGAATTTTTATATGTTAAAAGCACGTCTTCATTGTTTTCGGATAAAGAATTTTCAGAGAATGGCATCAGCCCCATGATTGCCACTGCATCCGAAAGATCGAATTTTCTTGGATCGTTCGGAGCGACAACGCCTCCGACGGATTTCCAAAGATCCGTGCTTCGTTCAATAAATAAAAGCAAGCAGGTATCGCCCGGCTTGACTGGAAAAGTCAGGCTTGCTCCTCCAGCTTTTGGAAAAACGACAGGCACATTATTCAAGATGGGCATTTCTTGAGTGGTTCCGTCTAAATAACTCTTCTTTAAACAGGGCTGGATTGAAGCCTTTTGGGTCGAGTAGTCATAAGATATGACTTGGCCGGGAAGCGCCGTATGGACGTCGTAAAGCTGAAATTGGATTGCCTGCCTCATTGCATCTGTCATTGTGGTCATATTAAGATGATCTCCATAATTGAACGCCAATTTGGTCCGAAGGTGTCTCCTTCGTGCTTGATTGAAAAGACAGAGTAGGGTCCGTCAAGGCCGATTCTTTGGGATTTTACGTTGATCAAGTCTCCAGGGAGGATATCGGGGCGCAGTGTTGTTGCCACAATGTAGCCGGTTTTAGGTCCGTCCAAATAAAGGCTAGCTCTTTTGTCCGTAAATCTTTGAGGAATGCCGATCATGCCGGTATCGGCATTGATTTCCACGGCAGGCTTGGAAGTGGTTCCGAATTGAGGAATGATTTGTAGCTTGCCATTTTGAACGCTCCATTTCAATCCAAGCCGCGATACCGTTTTATCGATCGCATTCTTTCCCATTCCTATGAATTCAAAACCTTGCTCATAAATAATATTGTCAGTAGGAGAAAACTCAGAAATAGTAAGACCCATTTGCTGCGCGATTGTCTCGATAACCTGGCGAACTGCGACCTTCTCTTTGAAGCTAACGGAAATATTCTTTTGATTAAGGATCCGTTCTCCATCTCCGCAGTCCAAAGTGGTGATGATTTCCGGTTGTTCATAGGCGTGGCTGACTTGGGTGGTATTTCCAATGAAAAGCAATTGCTCTCCAGCATCTTGGCTGTAACCTGCAGATACAATGACTTGATCTCCATAATCTTTAATTCTATTTCTATTTTCCTGGCTTAGATTCCATATTTTCACCGAGGCTGTGTTAGCTGACCACGCTAAATTCTTCTGCATGGAAAAAGCGATGCGCAAATTTGAAAGTTTTATATTTCCGATATATCCATTGAAAGTGGAATTCCTTAAGTCTATTTCAACGCTTGCAACTCTATTAAACCGGGTCATTTAAGCAAACTCCCCAAGAGCATAGTAAATTAATTCGGCAACTTCTCCCATGTCGTACCTCTGAATTTTGCCTTGGCCGCCGATGACGTTTTCACAGACAATGTCACCGCTAGGCTTTCCATTTGTGACGTATTGCGCTGTTAAATCGTAGTTTGCGACCACCTTGATTCCTAGGATTATGGGTACGAGATCGCGTGTTAGAATATCCATAGCCCAATATTCATTCATCGCATTCCAGCTGAAGGAAAGGACGAAAGTTTGATTGCCGAGTTCAATTTGTTCTTGCCATTGCGAAGGTTCTTTAAATGGTATAATCTGCATTATGCAATCCCCAGAATTTGATTCTTAACGGTCAAAACTGCAGGCAGAATATTTCCCGGGATGGACGCAAGTGACTGGACACCGACATTAATTCCACTTGCCGCTTGATCTTTCAAACTATCAGTCGGGTCATTTTGAATGATCGGATAGTTGGTATTAGCAGCGACAGTATCCCTAGGTATTTTAGTTTGAATACCTCCGAAAATATTTCCCTGGTCAAGCAGAAGTCTTACAGAGGTATCGAAAACGATTCTTTGAAGTTCGATAGTGAACGTGAGGGATTGACCTGTTCTTATGTCTCTTGGAACGTCAAGAGTTGTAATGGCCATATTTTTATAAACTTTCAATCCGGTAACCACAGTGACTACATCTCTATTTTGATGAAGCTGAATCAAACGGTTGAATGCGTCAATTGATCGGTTGAATGGAGCAAAAATTGAAAGAGGGGTGTCTGTAACGAGTCCGACAAGAACTACTATATCCGGCTCATTAATGATATGATCCGAAACAATGGTTCCATCTTCCACAGGATAATTTGTTACCCGGGATGCAAAACGATGCTCTTCGCGGATAGTTACATCCAGATCGATCGATCCGATTTTAGGGTTTGGATATTTTTTCCCGTAAAGGAGAGAAAGGACCATTATTCTACCTGCGGGTTATTGTTATAGATTTCCCTTACCTGATCGATTAAGGCGCTTTTAATTGCTTCATCTACAGTTTCACGCAATACAACTTGCTGCTGTTCAGTTGTCCCAGGAGGAACTTGCATCTCTATTTTTGTATCGATATTGAAATTCTGCTCTGTAATCGCAGGAGCATTTTTAGCGGCCTGATTTTCCATGATACGATTGATTTTTTGCGTAGTGTCTACTTCAAAATCCGGTATGTCCGCTAAATCGGACATGATTTCTCTGTTAATTCCTTCTCCAATAAGATTGAAGGCTCCTTTAACTCCGCGAGCTACATAACCAATTCCCCTCATGACAACTTCAAGAACTTTTACTCCTGCTGTTATTGCGGGCAGGATGTCTTCAACAAAGGCTATTTTGAAAGATTCGAACGTATTCCAAAAAGATCGGATGGATTTATTGACATCTTCAAAAGCCGGCAATGAATTTTCGAGAGCTTTTGCGTAGTCTCCATATTTCCCAGTCAAAACATCAAGATTATCGCCTGCTTCTTGTGCGAATTTGATGAATTTTTGAGCATCTTCTTCTCCAAAGAAAAACTTTGCTATTGTGTATTTTTCGGTTTCTGTGCGCGCTTCATTGATTCTCTTAAGAATATCCACGAAAAGATCACGAGCATTTTTGACCTCTCCAGTGAATTTGTCTCGGAATTCGATACCTGTGTAATAAGCGACATTTGCTAAATCTCCCATGCCGAATTTGGCATCGCGGAGCATTTTGCTTAGGTTTTTTAAGGCAGATTCGAAGTTTTTAGGATCAATTCTAAAATCTTCAGCTGTTCTTCTTAACTTCAAGAATTCTTGGAAAGAAATGCCTATGCTTTTTGCTAGATCATTGGCATCAAGAGTTGCGTCGGAAATATCTTTGAAAAAGTCCAGTGTTTGGGATACAAAGGCAGCGGCAGCGGTTGCAGCAATGGCAAATTTGGTTTTAAAACCAATAATTGTGCGGTTGAAATCTTCAACGCCTCTCTTATCGACTGAAAACCCGAGAACGGTTGTAAGTTCTCTAACTACTGTCATTTTGACCCTTTCCTTTTAGATTCTTCCAATAGATCGAGCCTCATATCCAGCAGAGCATTTGCTCTCATTAGATCATCTAAACTCCACGTCCGCTCGATTTCTTCTAAAGAAGCGATTCCTTCCAATATTATGCGCCAGAAAAGAAACTCGCTCTTTATGTCCGAATGGAGGTTTTTCTCGTATCTGGCTGACGATTCTGCGGCATCGGAGCTGTGGCTTCGAATAGGCGTCCAATACCGCTCTCCCCAAAAAAAGACCCAAAATTGCAGTCGATGACAAACCATAGGACTTGCATAAGCGTTCCCAGATCTCCAGCAAACTCTACATCAATGACTGAATCTGTAAGCTCCATTCCGTCTTTTCTGACTCCTTGACATAGTTCAAGTACTAGGCTTTCAAAGGTTTTATCATCGAGCTGGGCCATCAAAGATTCTACAGCGCGAACAGCCTCTATTTTAGAAAATGGAAGGCCAGACATGCTTGCGCTGCCTTCCCCAGGTAGAAATAGATGGGCTAGAGCTGGGCCGAATAGTCGCAGTAATTTAGCCTTCAGCCTTAGCGCCCGTCTTGCAGGAAGCTGTGTAACAGAATAAACAGCTCCATGAATTTGCTTTTCTTTTGTTTGAATCATACATTTACTCCATTACTTCCTACGAATACATCAAGATCGACTAGATCGAGCACCCATTCTCGGTTTGCAAGATCTTTTCCAAATTCCGAAGAGGGATATTTCTTAACCCATCCAGTGGCACTGAAAAATATGGAATTTCCACTAAGGTCTTTGACCAAAATAGGAACAACTCCCGCATTTGTGAGTTCATCAACGTTAGCAAAACCAGAGAGGACGTCATTGCTAGGGCTTGATTGTTTGAGGGTAATAGTCATATTTCCTGAACGATTGTTGCTCTTAATCCGCGTGCTTGTTCCATCAGCACCGGTGACTTTTGTCCATTGGTTATCATCTCTATCGATAGTGAGGAAGGATCCGTCGGCAAAACCGCTCATTGGAATTCCCCCTACTGTAATAATAATCTGCTTAGGGTCGTAAGTTCTAACTGCCATAAATTATCTCCTGCTCTTTAAACGGTAACGGTGCCCGTGATGTTAATCGCATGAATGGCTCCTGCAAGCGTTGCCTGGAACTTAACGTTTCTCAAAATTCTCTGAGTTTTATCTGCTGGCGGCACGTTTGCAGCTTTTGGAACCGTTACTGTCGGGGCCGGATCATTGGCAATAAAATTATTGCTGATACCGAGCTGTAGAGCTCGTTTGACTTCAGATTCAATGGCCGTAATTCCTGCATCTGTGTAGGGAACCTTGTTGCTATTAACAAGGACTGAATAAACGAATTCTTGAATTCTGGATGTTAGCCAATCTACTCCACGAACAATATCTATAAATTCCCCTTGGGCAACGGTCCCTTCCCTTGTGATTCCGACTCCGCCGATGAACTCATAGGTATTGGCTTTTTTGTTTCTAGCGTTTTGAGATTGTGTGCTTGTTAGGTTGGAATATGAAATAGAATTCAGGCGTTTAAATTTCCATGTTTCTGAACCGGGATCCAGAGGAAGAACTCCGCCAAACCACGCGCATTCTGGAAAGTCGTTGGCTGCATCTTGATGGTAAAGAACGAAGGTTCTCACATAGCCGGCTTGGTTGCATTTGGCTGCAATGGAAGACAAGTCTACGCCGGCAGCCAAGTTAATGATGTCTGGATCTGATGAAGCTGTTCCGAAAAGCTTAACCTGCCCCTCTGTCCACCCGGCCGCGGAAAATACGGTGGCCGCCGTTCTGTCTGTAAGGGCGAGAGCATACCAGCTATCGTCGACTAATTGAACGGCATTCAGGTCGTTTACTACCGTATCTGAAGGGGTATAAGGATTGATGATCAGCCCGAATTGCTTGCTTAAAATCCCATCCGATACCCCTAAGACGAATCCTGTTCCTGAGACGTTGGCTGTAATTTCAAAACTGCCATCGAGGTTGTCCGAAGCGCTCACAGGGACGGCAGTCTGCGTTGAAATAATCTGAGTCAAGGCTGCTGCGATGTCTTCATTTGTTTGCACTTCATTTAAAGTGGTGTAAGTAAATGCAACTCCGTTGATTGTTACTGTATAATCAGTGTTGGGATCGACCTGCGTGACAGTTACTCTTGCTTTATCAGGATTGACGATCGTCGAGCTTACATCAAGAGTGTAGGGAACCCCAGGCACATCGGCTGCCAGAGAAAATGTGCCGTCTAGATTGTCTGTCGCAGTAACTCCTAACGTGGCTGCATTGATTGCAGTGACCAAGGCTTCTGCGATCGATTCAGCAGAAACAGACTGAGTGGGCGTCGAGATTGCAGCCGTTGGCTGGCTAGCGCCTCCCGTTACAATCAAGGAATTTATGATTGCTGAAATATTGGGCTTTCCGAAGACGTTGATTATGAGGTTAGATCCTGTAATGCTGACGGAATCGACAGCAGCGTTGGCTTCAAGAGCTGTTGCAATAGCGTTCATTGTCGTGATTTGATCGGTATTGAAAGGAATTGGAGCCAGTGGGGTTCCATTTAAGGTGATGGCGATGGAGTTTCCCGTAACAAAATTTGCGCTCATGGTCACTATGGAATTTTGAGCGGTAGGAGTCGAGGGGACTGTTATGTCGCTCCCATTGATCGTGGTGGTATAATTGAATGGAGACATGGCTGTCTCCACCAATATAGTAGCGCTGTTCACCGTTCTTCTCCCAATTGCTATCTGCTCAGGGCTGAGATTCTGGCTGAAAGCTTCCTGGGCAGCGATATATTCAAGATCAGTCGGAATGAAGTCATTGCTCACTGCCTGAATATTGCTATAGAATCTAATGCGATCATTAAACCGCTTATGAGTTCCCAAAATCATGAGAAGGCCAAACCCAGCTTCCGAGACAGTTTGAGTATCTCTGGTGATCTGCACGTTTACGATATCGCTTAATGGCATATTTTCTCCTATGGTATTGTGGTTGTGTGATCATAGACCACGCTACCGCTGGCATCTTGATAAATTTCTTCTACTTCCACGGTCACAATCAGACCTAAATTGTCTTGGTAATCTTGTCCGATTCTAAACAGGACATCCATGGCAGCTCGTTTTTCAAACCGCGAGTCCAAAAGCTCTGTAGTGTCGTTAATGCCAAAATGGTTCACAAAAACGATTCCATTGGCTCTTAGAGAGTCGAGAACGGTTTGTTTCTGCAGGCTGCTTCTCAAGTTTTCAAGGCGGGTAATACAGTCGCCGCCGTAGGTTTGAATTTGCAGAGTGAATTCCCGGTCTCCGACCATATCGACCAATCCGGCAGCATCAGCCCTTGGAGTGTAGTCTTCGCCGACTTGATTCAAGGGGCTGAGCAATAAAGTCACATACGGCTGTGCTGGACGAGGAGCATTTTCATTCAAGAAAATGACCGAACAGCCGGGAGAATTGGCCAGTGCCCAGGTATACAAATTGGTCTTTACCGTCTCAAAATCAAGCGGCATTCTTCCTCTCTCCGTATAAGACAAGAACGGAGTGGAGTTGATGCCCCTCCATTTCCATATTCAGCACATAGAATGTGTCGTATTTAATATCTAAAAGACGCCATGCGTTATCTTTGATTTCCTTCAGAAACTCATTCAATCTAGATTCTAGAATCGAATAATCCGTTTCCGAGATGATTTTTGCTTTCATTATTGACCCTCCAGGCGCAAAACTATGTATTTGTAATGATTTACCAGACCCATTGCAGGGGCGTTCTGCCATGGAACGACCTGGACCACTTCAAAAGTCTTCCCGAAGAAAAGAACAAGATCCGGGTTCAGAGCCGTCACCGTATTAATGACAGTGGAAGTAAATAGCTTATAGCCTTCCGAATCCCTTCTAGCTTCCGGCAGCTCCTGCATTTCTTCGCCTTTCATGGGCTGGATGCTGGATGTTATTTGAGTATCTGTGTAAGAGCCGTCACTCCAGCGTCCATTGGTATAGCCTCCGCTTTGAAAGCGGCGCAGCGTTACCGGAGAACGGAAGATCTCGAACGGCGACGTCATTTGAGCACCGCCTTATAGCGGACCGACTGCACCATCTGGCCGAAGTCAATCAAAGGCTTGGAGCTCTTTTTAATAGCAATAGTCCTTGGGGAATTTGGGGGAGAAACAATGGCGCGGATCTTTTGCACGATAAGCTTGGTCATCAGCTGCCCTATCAGGCCCAGAGAATGCTCCGTTGTTCTTTGTCCGTCTAAAATCCTATTGTATTCTCCTTGAATCGCCTTGTTGATCAATGCCTTGTTCTCATCGAAACTAGTAGACATGAACGGTCTGGCCGGGATAGTTTTCGTCCCGAATTCATTTTCTGCTGCTATCTGGGGAATTGAAAGTCCGGCAGTCTGCTTCCGCTGTCCCTTCACCTGAGCTTTAGTCACGGTTCCTTCTTGGAAACCGACTTTTACATAGGAGCCGTCCAGTAGAGAAATCTGCCTTTGGATTTCCTCGAAGCCTAGATCCTTATCCTTGACAACAGCACGCATTAATCACCGCAAAGTTAGGGGGTAAATTTGTTACAGTCGAACCGATAACGGTTCGCTTGATTAAATCTTTGTACAGCCTTCCATACTGGGTTGCGTCTAAAATTGACGAATCCGGTGAAATAGCCAATCCTATGGAAAGCTCGCCTTCGCTAAGATTAGTAGCAACTCCAGTCTGGGGGCTTGTTTGCAATTGAAGCCAATGAGCCAAAAGATAAACGTAGGCCAGAACACCGCAGCAAGATAAGATCCTTTCATTGACTTGGCATCTCAACAAACCGATCATGGTATTGTAATTAGCCAACTTCGCTGGGTCAGTCGTATAAAACTGAGGTGCAATGACAAACAACGTATCAATTATCGTTTGACTTGGTATTGGATCCGAAATGCTCATTTTCTTCTTCCTCTGCTTGATGGGAAATTTTATGAAGCTGTTTTTTAGCAGCATCTACCACTTTATCCCTGCCATCTTCATCGATAATTCGATTTAGATAGGCATGGTCATAAATTTGAGGGATGAGTTTCATCATCTCCTTAATCGACTTCTTTCCGTCCGCTTCTTTGTCCTGAGATTCAGGAATGATGACGATGATTCCTTCTTCGACCCTATGTTGGAACAAAGGGTGGAGAAGGAGGGCTTTGAGTTCGCCCTCCGGAATCTCGTTGATTCCTGGCATCAGGCGGCTGGTGAAGTTACAATAGTAGACGTTCTTACCGTTGTACTTAACTAGAGCCATTAGATTCCCTCCCCGATGGACAGTGAAAGTGGATAGTAGATTATGATTCCACCGTAGCGAGATTCGCAGTTGATGATGAACTCAAGTCCGCGTTCTTGAGGCGGATATTGAGTAAATGGCATTGGAATCTCCATCGTGAGCTTATCTGGATTCTTCTCGTAAGCGATCATGATGTCTACGCCTCCGGGTCCTGCTCCTTTCAATTCAGGAACCCAGTCCACAGTCGTAATGAATGGGTTGTTCTGAATGAAATACTCCAAAATCGTCGTATCGCTGTTAGCGGAACGAGGAGTTGAAGAGATCAAAGTGTACTGGTCGATAGGGAGAATCAATGTGTTAGGCATTTCAACCCCATTTGTGAGGGCTACGATGCCATTTGACAATTGGTTCATATCGCGCAAAATTTGATCTGGCGTCTTTGTTGTCCAAAGAGTGGAACCGCCGGTTCCGTCTGCAGGAACCGAAGCAGCCGGAATATTTGGATTGTTAGTTAATCCAAGGATGTTTGCGGTGTTGTCTCCAAACCAAGCAAGCCTGTTCACTTTCTGATCGTTGGCTCTTCGAGTAGCATTTGCTTGACGCTGTGTTAGGCTTCTGCCTACAAACATCGCAGCTCTGATCTCTTGCATCGAATAGCCATAACTGGCTCCAATGGATTTGACTGGAGTGATGAACTCCTTACCGCGGATATCGCAACGAGGAAAGTCATCGGCATAGCTCGAAATTATCCGAGCAAGACCTGTTTCTTCGAACGATTGATAAGTGATTGATTCTGCGCCAGGTCCGGCTTCAGTGCTAACAGGAATTAGCTTGATAGCCTTGAGAGGCGGGAACTCAATGTCGTACGATTTTGATTTGATGTACTCGAGCTCACGTGCAAAGAACGCTGTCTCTGCCGAGTCGAGATTAACGCTAACAATTTTGTCCATTTTAACTTTCTCCTTAGTTCGGCAAGTTGATTTCTAACGTTGCAACAGATCCGGCAGTTGCTCCGACCGTATATCTAGCGCTTGGAAGAGCAATAGCGCGGCCTCCGTCTGAGTCTGCGCGGAATCCGCCAGGAAGCAAGAGTCCATTGGCAGCGAATCTCCAGTAAACAGGACTATCGCTTGTCAAATTTTGTTCTGCCGCTACATAGATGCGCCCTCTTGTAAGAAGAGACACGCAGTCGCCTTGGAAATAAATCGGGTTGCCAAAAGAACCGAGCTGGTTCAAAGGATTCGGTTTATTTTGAGTTCTTGCGCCAACTCCATAGAAGGTATCCTGAGTGGTATTTGTGATAGTTGCGGTAGCTTGAGATGCTCCTGCTGTCACTACGAACGAGTTGACGATGGCAGTGTATCCTTCTGTGGCTGTCACAGTGAGGGTATGGTTGCTTGGACCTCCTACAGCTGCAGATGCAATGTGCGGCTGTGCCAAGATAGCAGCTGCAATAGCATTCATTGTCGCTGCACTGGATGTTGCAAACGTAATAGGCGCTAAAGCTACTCCATTGATAGTGACATTGATCACGTTTCCAGTGACCAGGTCAGCGCTTATGACAGTAGACGATAGATTCGATTGAGGGAGACGAACGACGTAATCTTGGCCGATTACTTTCGCTAATCCGAGACCCACATTGAAATTCTCAAATGCTATCGGAGAAAGGACGTTTTTAAAGCCGGAATCGGCTAAAAGACCTACGCTTCCGACATCCATTAAAAAGGGATAGCTTAGTTGTGGCATGGTATTTTACCTCCGGGCTTGAAACCATTTTTCATTTTATCAATCATCGTCTGACGAGCTCTGGAAGAGTCGGCAGAGTGCTGTTGATCATTTTTAGTTCTGTATTCGACTGGAGTCGCAATGACTTGAGAAGAAGCTGGTTCCATATCTTCAAGCAGAGCATCGAATCTTGCTTGGATATAGATTGAAGTCTTTCCATCTAGATTTGCGTTTTTCTGACGTGCTTTGATGACTTCTTTTTTGATTTCCAAGTCGGACATGTCATCAATTCTGGCCAAGACTTTAGAGTCCAGAAAACTTTCTGCAACTTTTTGCAGTTTGACACGCTCTTTAACGAGAGATCTGATAAATGCAGCGTCCATGTTATTGTATTTGTCATTCTCTCTTTTCTCCTTATCTTGGGGCTTCATGGGAACACGTTCGCCATTAGGAGTTTTCACCGGAGTTTCTTGGGTTGCATAAGGATTTTCCTTAGACATATACCCCACTTCTTTCTCTTCTTTTTCCTCTGCTTCGTCTTCCTCTTCCTCAAGGTCGACATCCCCATTTTTTATGGAGCTTAATTCAGCTGACAACCGATCTCTTTCTTCGGCTATTCTGCTTCTTTCTGCCTCGAGATTTGCGACACGGGCAAGCAGCTGTTCAACTTGATTAGCTACATTGTCCTCCATCAAAATCTCGTCATCGTCAATTTTGACTTTCCTTTTAGCCATGTCGGCCTCCTCTATTAAGATTTCTTCTGCATCGAAACTGTCTAATGCTATTCTTGCCTCGCTGCCTGCTCGGGCATTGTCAACAATGCTTAGGTGGTTGTATTTGATATTGGTCTGCCGAAAGTTATAAGGTTGGCCGTCATAGCTTCCTTCTTCCGGGATGAGATCGACGGTATAGCCTAGAGAAAGTTCTCTACGATTTCTCTCGGTAACGTCTTTGATGCTTGCAAGATCTGTGATAACCAAATTGGACAGCACAAATTCGCCGTCTTGGGTAACTGTTTCCCCTGTGTACCCAATGGCAAGGCGCTTGGCATTTTCAGCTGATACAAGACGTTCTTGAGGATGTCCATTCGTTACAGGAATCATTTTCATGCTATCCAGACTGTCTGTTTTGAAAACTTCGTCTGGATGGCGCAATTCTTTGCGGATTGTTCCGTCGGGATTTTTATAGAGGAAAACGCCAGTGCGGGTGACTATAGCATTGGCTTTGATGTAGCCTTCATCAGTGATGAAAGCATCGCCTTTGACTTGTCCTCTATCGAAACGGGCGACATCATTTAACTTCATTTTTTTACCCAAAAATCAAACGTTTAAAAACCCAGTAGATTCAAAATGAATCAGCTGGTTAGCTGGATGGTTGGGTAGCTGGGTGTATGGTTTGCTGGAAATCTTATTGGTTGGATAGAAGAGAAGATGGGTCTAGATATCCAAGAGTCCTTCGAGAACTGGAACGGCTACACATCGGCAATTGATGTCAGTTCCAGGATGGCCAGTATCTTTCGGAGGGTTGTCCCATCGAAATTTCTTTCCATCATGGGCTTTATGGGTAGGACGAACTCTTTCATCGCCTGCCGTTTGCCAGATGTATTCCTCGACGCCTAATTCCTGCTGCCTGAGCTTTGTCAAGCTTGCATTCAGTTTGGACGTCTGGTCCCGCGCAATCAAACGCGCGCGCCGTCTAGTAATTCCGAATCTTTCTTGGATGGATTGAGTCATTGAGTGAAATCTGCTTCCTTCCTGTAGCCCTCTCTCGATGATCTGTGCGACCTGTTCGAGTTCTTGCGCTGGAAGAGAGCGGATTAATTGAGCATTTTGGCTCGCAAACAGTTTTAACTGATCCTGCAGCCAAGGCTGATCGATAAAAATATCAATCCCGAATACGGAATTGTTGATTCTGTCGAACTGCCTTTTATTATACCTGGCGACTTGTACGCCAATTATTTTCGATTCCGCTATGGTTTCTTCAACTTTACCCTTTATAGCGTGTATTACAGAATTTATCAATCTTTTTAATGTTTCTGAAAAATCATCGCCCCTTGCCCGAGAGCTTGGATAAAGCTGTTCCACCTCTGAAATCAGAGAGGGGAGAGCGGGTATGATGATCTCTTTAATTTGTTTTTTTAATTCATGCGTCAGCGAAAAAAGCACCCTTGTATATTCTCGTTCTTGAGAAGAAGGCGGATGCCATTTCGGAGGCTTTTTCATTTTGGCGGCTTGCTTTTTGCTTAAACGCCGCTGCTTAATTTTAACAATCTGATCGACTGAAACCATGGCTATACCGTTGACCGATATCTAATTCCCGTGGGCATAAAATCTGGTCCGATGCCTGGAGCCGGGGTTTCTTGAGCCTTTTTCTCTTGCTCCAGTTCTGCAACTTCTTCGGGATCGAAACCGCCCTTCCGTCCTTCCAAATCCACTTCTGTATTCATAGACCAGCGGTTGCCGCCGAAACGAGAAACAGCCACTTCAGCAGGATCAAGAACTCCTCTGTCGAGATAAATAGCGTCTGTTTCCGCGACGATTTTTCTGACGATGGCTTCTTGTTCTTCGGTGTTCTGCCATAAAGGCACGAATTGGACAGACCAATTATCCGGTTCGATTCCGTCGAAGGGTCCGTTTTTGGAGAGCATGATGTAGCGGGTAAGTTTTTCAAGTACAGGCTTAAGCTTAGTTTCCTGCTCTTGCTTGACCATATCGTAGAAGTTTCTAACATCGTTGTCTCCAGTAGCATTCATTCCAGCGGCGCTTCTCCCAAAGAGCAGGGATGTTGGGATGCCAGAGACCGCAGATAGAGCCAGCATAAAACGATCGAGAAGCTCAGGAATTCCAGAGATATTGGTTGAAGCCTTTTCATATTTCTCCTCAGCATCCAATATCATTGTATTGGTTGCTCCTTTGGTTAAATTTAGCAGATCGAGGCGCTTCATAACTTGATTGTCGGCGCACTGCGAAGCGATTAATTCGGCAAGATTGGGGATTGAAAGAGTGTAATTGACGAAGTCCTGCATGATCAGCCCTGCATTGGCAAAAGCTGTTGAGTAATTGCGGAGCTCGTCATAGATCGATTGGATGAGGGGATCTCCCCATCCATTATTGAAATTCTGCTGTCTTGGAGGCAGCAGCGACCAGTCTACGCGGAGAATTCTGGAATGATGCACATAAAAGAGAGCTCCTGTCCGCGTATCGTTGACCGTGTAGACATTGGGGTATCCATAATTCGGGCTGTTCAGATCTTTTTCAAATGTACCGTCCCTGCTGAATGATTGATAGCGGTCGAAAACATGAAGCCATTTTACATCTCTGATATTCCGTTCATCGACAGGTTCTTCCAGCGGAAGGCCGTCGGCAATCCCCATGACGCACAAAGCACCTCCATATAATCTGGCCCAACGAAGTAGGGTAATCAAGTTGAAGCTCGCCTTGATAGACTCCATTTTGCGATTGATATCCTGACTCGAATCGCCTTCAATTTCCCATCCTTGACGAACCATCTCAGCCGGAACGATATCCATAATTCTCCGAGTGACGCCATCCGACCTATATAATTGATCCAGTTCGGCCTGCTCGAAAATTCTTTCCAGGCGGAAGTGAGCATTAACATTTTTATCACGCCCGCGCATTCCAAGACCGGTCAAAACATTTATCCATCCATCGGATTTGACAAATCCGTCGTTGTGGGGGATTCTACTCTGTTCTTCAGCGGATTTTTTTTCGAAATTATAAGTGCCCATATTCCCTTAAGAATTAAAATTTTTTCTTATTGAGGAATTGGGTTTTAGAGTGGAAGAATTATTCGGGTATTTAATTACAGGCTTTGCCTGGCTAAAATTAACATTATCACATGAGAGATAAAATGTGTAGATTATCCCGCAGCAAAAATTTTGTGAAGCGTCAATTTTTGAATGAGCCTCTTCATATGAGGGTCGCTTTGATCGAAAGGAATTGCATCTTTTGAAAACCAGCCTTCACTGCGAAATCGAGTCTATGAATTTCGGCTCTCGGAATTTCGGGAACAATTTTGATATTGAAATCTGTAATTGCTTGATCCAACTCCTTTAATTCACCAGGATCCACTTCTGATATGCTATATTCCATTCCGGCATTCCTTCAGAGCTGGTTAAGTAAGTGCTGCATGTCTAAGTAGGCCCAATATTCAACGATCTTTCCATCTTTGATGCGATAAACTGTCGCTCCGCTATAAGACACAGTCTTCTTGGTCGGATTTTTCCCTTTAAATTCGCCTAAATGCGTTCCGTTGGCGCGCCATTGAATGCTGACAAGGTCATTTTCGCAAATCACAAAATCATTGGATACATGCAGGTCTGGAAAGCCTTTCAGCCAATTTTGAACGACATTTTTCATGGAGGCAGGCCCATGGAAATCTCCCAGCAGGCTATGAATGACGGCATTGCTGTCTACCAGGTCGTCTATTGCTTTGAGATCTTTATCATCCCACACGCGGTGCGCATACTCCTCTGCAACTGATTTTGCAGAATTCTTTTCCGGCGGAAGCATAAATTTTCTACTCCAGAATGCTTGATTTAAAATTCATATAAAATTTCCAGATATTGGCCGATTGCATCGCTTCTGCCTAAAGTCAGATGGAATTCTTCTATCGGCATGGAAATCAAGTCATCAATTGCCGAATCCAATATCACGCTTTCAGACGGCTTCCAAGCGATTCCAGCGAGTGTCAAGTGCGGCTGATACAAGTCCAAAGAGGGATTCACCGGGGTAATTTGACGCGCAATGAGCAGAGATCGAATTTTATAATGCAGCTGCAAAATAGGGTCGTCTCTAGCGATCGATAAACCAACCGAATAGTGATAGAGGGGGTGATTCCCTTTATTTAACATTAATCCAAGAATTCTTACAGGGCATCGTTCAATTTTGCAATTCCGCAAATCCTCGCAGATTTTTTCTATTTTTTCAGGCTCATCGCACTCAAAAGCGCATATGGTAATATGGGGCAAACTATTTTCCTCATTTAGAAGATACCCATCATTCAGAGGAGCAAACATGCTTTGAGCAGCTTGAATAAAAGAAAGCGCGCATTTCTTCGACGGCACTAAAGCAAGTATGTAGCGTATCAATTTGGTCTCCTATAGGGCTGCTTCACCCTCTATTTCTTGGTTTTACGACGCCATTCATTCATTTGCGTCGTAAAAGCATGTCGTAAAATGTCGCAAAAAATCAGCCAAGCCGTTTCAGCCTATAGCGCGCCGCTTTTTTAATTCCTTCCTGTGTGATGATCCCTTTTTCGATGAGGTCGGCAAGATCTCTTTGCAAAGACCGTCTGTTTATGCCGGGGCAAAGCGCCTCGTATTCTTGAATATTAAAATCTTTCTCGCTTGCCATCAGACTTTCTAATGCCTGTTTCTGCCTCTCGGAAAGTTTATGCTCAAGCACAAGAACATCCAATTTCATAGCCTGGGATCCTTTGAACTGGATTTCATGCATTTGGGTTTCCAGAGCTTTACAGAAATATTCAAGCCAGCTAGTCATATCCATGCCGTTATTTCTGACGGATTGGAGCGCTTGGTAAAAATCTTGCCTATTCCGATCATAGTATTCGCTGATGGTGAAAAGCTTCTTGAAGTCATACCCGGATCGGTAGAGACACAAAGTGGAAAGGAGCCGTGAGGTCCTGCCGTTCCCATCTACAAACGGATGGATGTGGACAAGCTGAAACTGTGCTATTCCGGCAGCAAGAACAGGAGGGATTGTCCGTTCGTTTTGCAGCCAATCCGTCAGTTCTGCCATTAAAACAGGGACATCAAAAGGCGCAGGGGGGGTGTAGATGATTTCTTTTGTTTTCGAGTTGGCAACATAATTCTGGATGGTCCTGTATTGGCCCGGCTGCGCCGTGTTGCCCCTTACATCCTCCACTAATCGTCTATGGATTTCCCTAATCAAACCTTCAGTTATCGTTCCCTGTGAAAAGACATAATCGGCAACAAAATCAAAAGCTTTTTTATAGTTCAGCAATTCTTTTACATCTTCCGAATCGACGCCTTGCATTTTTTCGCCTGAAATAAGCCTTTCAGATTGTTCCAGGCTTAAATGCGTGCCTTCTATGTGCGTCGTGTGATGGGCTTCTAAAATTAACGCCCGGGCTTGCATTTTGGATACCCAGTCTTTTGAAAGAGTAGCTGCTTCCAAAAAACCGCGTGTGCGCTCAATAGCGGTAAGCGCCGAGGCTATAGGGATAGAAATTGTGAATTTAGGTTCAAAAGGCATGGTTTTACGACACTTTTTTTAATTATTATGTCATAAAAACCCTATATTAGCAACTTTTTTACGACATTTTACGACATTTTTTATGACAAATTTCTAAAAAACAGGTCGTAAATCTTTTGATTTATCTAAGAAATAGAGCAGCAGAAGGTCAAAATAGCGATTTGCTGCTACTTTTTTGATGCACAAAATCAAGCAGCAAATCGCATAATTGCTGTTTCCTGCTTGATTTTGCATCCATATTTAATCATCGCGCTTTGTTGATCAGTATCTTCATTGATTTTGGTCAGTTATTAGAATTATGAAAATAGAGAAGCGACCACTGTCCAATTAGGGATCGGAGAAAAAATAATAAAATTCGCTTTTTCTAAAGCTGGAGAGCTTGTATGTGGGATATATAATTTCAAAAAATTCTCATTAATTAAGATATTAAGTTTACTTTTTTACTCGCATTATCTGCACGCGAGGACTTGTCATAGGCAAACACCATTTCTGATGTGGAATGGCCAGTTACTCGCATGATATCGCTGTCCTGAAATCCTTGCTGTTTAAGATATGTCACGGCAGAAGCCCTCAATACATGAGGAGAAATTTTGAATGGAATACCCGCAGCCTTGCCAGCCTTTGCAAAAGTCATAGCTAGCTGATTCATCATGACTGACTTGCCCGATCTAGTAACAAATACATGACCGGTTCTTTCTCCAAGGTATTCCCTGAGTCGTTTCATAATGCTATCTGAGTAAGTGATCACGGTTTCTTTCTTGAGACTTCTCATTTTTGATTGAGTAAATGTAATCTCGCATCGATCCCAATCGACTTGATTGGTTTGCAAAGACAGCACCTCGTTAACCCTCTTTCCTCCTTGCAAGATGATCTTTCCAATCAGGGCGTCGCGAATATTGATCTTCTCTAATTCTTTGAAGAATAAAATCCACTGCGCTTGGGTCATCGCATTGGTTTTCACCTTTTCATATACGTTGAAGAATGTTTTGGCGTGACCTTCTTTATTTGGGATAGCCTTCTTGATCATTCCTTCAAGCCTTCGGCTGAGAAATCCTGTGAATGAGATATAGCAAGCGGCACGAGCTTGTCTTGTATTCTCCGACCAATCCTGGAACAGCTTAATCTTGTCTATGATGCTTTCGTGATTAACAAGAGCAAATTGTTGGAGGCTCATGATAGGATTTACTAATCCAAGTTCGATCAGTTTTTTCATGCCCGATCTGTAGTTGATTTGCGTCTTCGAGCTGAGTGTTTGCAGCCATTGATGGATCGCTTCTTCTATTAAGATCAAATCGAGTTGTTTCCATATCAGATTTGATTTGAAGGAAGTAGCTTGTTCATAAGTTTCCAAATTGGAAGGGGTATGGACTTCCAAAGCAGGTAGCATCAAAGTCATGACTTTAATTCCGAAGGTTTTCTTGTGTATTTGAGTTTTTGAGTTCCAATTTTTTGCACCAATCGCTCAACTTGTTTATAAGCCGCATTATAAACAAGAAAATGTAGCTCAAAATTTCTTTCGTGGCAACATAAAGTTCTGATGGTTCAATACATTTCGCGTCAAAGCGTTTTAGCTACAAGTATCCTTAGTGGTATTTTTAACATTTGTCGTTTAATGATGATTGACATCATAACTTTTAATCGTTTATACATTATGCCATTAAACAGACAATAGCAATGGGTGTGATTTATGAATGAAGTGGTTGAAGAGATTGAACAGCATGCCGACAAAGAATTTGAACTTCAAAAAGAAAAAACCGCAATGTGGCGTGGCCGAAAAAAAATAAAAACAACTATTTATTTAACGGAAGAAGCAGAGCAAGCGTTTACGGAACTTTACATCCATCGTTTGCGTAAAGACCGCAAGATTGATCGATCAATGATTGCTTGCGATGCCATTCAGGCGCTTTTTGAAAAAGAATGCGGAACTTCTTCAGACTAGAAGAAAGCGTTTGCATCCAGCCATTGATTCACGGCCGAAACAACATCCTCTATAGATTCTGGCAGCTTGAGAGCGCCTGTCTTTGATTTTATTTTTTTGTGGTATGCGCTCCAGTTTTTTTCCATCGTTTCAAGAGCATCCCTTCCAAATGAAGCTGGCAGTTTCTTGATGGAAGTCTTTCTGTGATGGAAAACAAGCTCGACGGCTTTCTTAGCTAAAGAGCTGTCTAGAATATCCAGACTTACTAGAGAATAGAGATCGTGGAAGTCCTTCATTCTGGTATTGCCTCCACCGCGAAAAACAATCGTTTCTAACTTCTCAGCAAAGATGAATTCCTTCGGATAGCAATGCAAAGAAATCCTGCTTTCAAAGAGGGGACCTTTCGATGTGGCGATCAAATCTATTGGATGTTCAATCGGATCCACGCGGTCTCCGAATCCTAAATCCATGCGTATGACAGTTTTCGTAGCACCGAATAGCGCCTGCAAAGTGATTTCAGCCCCTGTGTATGCAAGCTGAGAATGATCGAGAATCTTGATTTTAGCTACTTCGAAAGAAAAGCTGTCATGGGCATCGACGTCGCAAATCGACTGCAGAACAGTCCTTAAAGACTCTTCGGTATTCGACAGCTTTTGAATAAAAAAATCAAGATCCTGCGTTTCTCTTCCAAGATGGATGTACTTCGCTAGGAGCGTACCACCTTTCAGAATGAACTTTTCTTTGTATGGAGACTTTGCTAAGCGTGTGAGAAACCTCTCAAGGATCAGATTCCTCCATAATTCAGCGAAAGTTGTCTCTCTTTCCTTAGCAAGGGCTTTGATTTTTTCTTTGATTGATTGTTCGATTGCAGATTTCATAATGTAAATGCCGAAATGTAAGGGGTTAAATCGACTCTTAGCCTCTTTGCATATCTTAGAAGCTTATCGATATCTGGTTTTCTCTCTTTGCCTGATTTCAAATAGGTTTGCAGGGATTTCAAAGCAATTTCCTTATCCAGATAGCGGAATGTATCAACGACAGTCCGTTCCCGGTCGAAGATCTTAATCTTCCGGCTACCAATTTTGACAGTTGTCTGGCCGAAGGAAATATTACGCATCCGGATAATGCGGGCATTTTCCCGGGAAGGGGAGGTAGTGGCATGAGGGACGGCGATCCAAAATTCCCTCATAATTTCGTCTGTCAAACCGTAATAACATAGAGCAGAAATGAGGCATATGACGCCATTCGGAATGCTCAGAGCGGTTATTGCCAAATCTTCCCATTCGAACTCCGAATCGAAATCAAGGTTTTTGATCTTGTACATTCCGCGCCGAACCTTCTCGATCTGCCCTTTTTCGCAGAAATAAGCCAGCATGCGGGGGGGAATTCCCGCCTCTCTGCCCTCTGCGGAAGAAAAAACCTCTTTCTTTGCAAGGGCTCTGAAAGCCTCTGAATACTTTGATCTTATCATACCCTAAATGTAACAGATAAACCCATTAATCGCAACTGGGTTTTTCTGTTACATTTTCAGGTTAGAAGATTGTCAATAATTCCTTTAATATCAATGTATTATTAAAGTGTCATCAAGGCTGACAGGTCATAAGATGATTCATTCAACAGAAGGAAGGCTCCGCTTAGGGCGTCGACTATATCGTCATGCACGCCTTCGGGGAAGTTTTCCAATTCTCTGAAGAAATCTTCATTCCAAGGCGCCTGCAGGATTTTAATGTTTCCTGCCTCAGCCTGCGAAGAGGCGGGAAGAGCCCGGGTCACTTTGTCTTGCGTCGCTTTGACTGTCTTCACATTGTATCCTTGCAGCATGCGGACAAGGTAATCCGCTTCGCTGACTCCTGCTTGGCCTGGGTCCTGTTCAATTCCAATCCGGACCGAGGCCCCATCCTGGCTTGCTGTATTTTTGATTGCGCTCTGAACGCCTAAAGGGCTTTGCTGGATTCTGACCATATCCGTGACATAAAGGATGTTGTTTTTGTCCTTTTCCAGGCGGATCCCGACGGTATAATCGGGGTCGTTGCCTTCTGTTTTCTTTGTAGCAGCCCGATCCCAATAGCGGACTGCTTTCAATCCTCCTTTAGGAACAGCTTTGACCACTTCAAAAAAGCTTCGTTGGAAAAACATTCCTGCGGTCGGCCGGATATTCCAGTTTCCCATTAAGAGCTGTTCTCTTTCGAATCGGGGAAGCGCTTTCAAATTGGCTAAATAACCGGGGTCTTTTTCCATAAGGATCTTATTATCATAGACGGTTGATGCGACAAACGAGACACTTTTGGGGAGGCAGCTTGGATCTTTATCAAGCAGTTCTTCTTTAGAGGATGCCCAGACTGTTTCGTCATTTTGAATGAAAAACCAGCGTGTTTTTCCGCTGCGAGACTGGATCGGGTAACCCGATCTTTCATCGATCCACCATGCAATGAACCTTCTCACCCAGGAATCGGCATCCGGATTGGTGGTTGCTCTAATGTATGGCTTCACCCCGCAGGTCGAGCGGTTTCTTGAAAGCATATAGACGAACTGCTGCCAAGAGAAGTGAGTAAGTTCGTCGAATCCAATCATCGGGATCTGCGATCCTTGCCAGTCGAAACGGGTCTTATCGTGCTCAAGATGGGCGAACTTGACTTTCCCTTTATCCTGAAAGTCCCATTCAAGGGTCGATTCTTTAGGAGTTCCTTTAGCATGGGGGAAGAGTTCACAGCTGGTATCCCATAAGCCGCCAGGATTCCTGACCTGCGTGCTGTTTCTTCTAAAGATGACAGCGGAAAATCCAGGAACATTTCTATGCCTGAGGCATTCCATTAGTAGCGCCCAGGTTTTGCCACCTCCGGCTGCTCCACCATAGATAACAATATCAGCCGATGCATTAAGAAATTCGAATTGTGGCCCTTTTTGAGGTTTAATTTTAGGCATCTGGATCCTCCTTTTTTTCTTCCATGCAATCGCCTCTTCCATTGTCAGGAATATAGATCTGCACTGGATCTTCTTCCTTGACAATTGTTTCAGTAACGACGGTTTCTCTTTGGCCAAGCCATACTTTCCCAAGCCAAATAGCCATGGCCGCACTTCTTTCGGCTTGCTGAAATTGGTATCGACGAAGGGAGAGTTTATGAAGTCCATTGCACCTTTTTCTTAACTCCGCAAAACCCATACCAAAAGCCTCCCTTAGTCTTCGATCCAAAGTATCGACGCTGACCCTGAAAGCGCCGGCGATTTCTTCAGCAGTCGCTTGCAGTTCCGTCCAATAAAGAACTTGGTCAAGGTTGATTTCTTTTTCTGGAACGGTTCCTTTCCATTCCGAAGGCGGGGATTTTGGATCGACAGGAGGAACCGCTTTCTTTTTCGGCCTGCCGTTCGGCCTTCCCGTAGGCTTTCTAGGCATAGTCTTCACCGTTCAGTTTAATGGCACATGGCTCGTTCTTTTGGAGCTTGTACTTTCTGTAACGGTCAACAATGACATCGCAGTACTTGGGATCGAGCTCGCATCCAAAGCATCTGCGTCCAAGCTGCTCGGCAGCGATCAAGGTTGTTCCCGATCCAAGGAAGAAGTCGAAAACCAATTGGTCTTTCTTCGAACTGTTGTTAATCAGATAGCCGATCAAAGGAATCGGCTTCATTGTGGGGTGCTCGGCATTCCTCTGGGGCCTATCGAATTTAAGAAGAGTGGTCTGCTTCCGGTTGTTATACCACCGATGCTTTTCCCCTTCTTTCCAACCATATAGGACCGGATCGTGATCGCTGTACTCTTTTCCTCCGAACAAGACGGGTTCGTGCTGCCATTGATAGTCTTGCCTTCCAAGCACGAAAGAGTTCTTCAGCCAAATCAAACATTGGGTCATCTTCAAATTTGCTTCACGGAAAAACCGGCGGAACTTTTCGCCTTCGGAATCAGCATGAAAGACATAAATGCCGGAGCCTTCTTTCATGAAGGTAAAGGCGTTCATATAAAATTCCCGTAATAATGATTCGAATTCTTCGCTTGGAAGGTCATCATTTTTAATGGTGAGTTTGTCCTTTGTTCCTCCTTTATAGGCTACATTGTATGGAGGATCCGTGATGACAAGATCGATCAGCTCAGATTCGAGCACTTTTTCAACATGGCTGTAGTCTGTAGCTGAACCGCAAATCAGCCGATGTGGCCCAAGATCATAAATATCTCCCGGCTTCGTCTTTGGTTCATCAGGCAGCTCTTCTTCATATCCATCGTCTTGAGCTTCTATTATTTCAGGATCTTTGAACTGGAGCTCATCTTCAGTAAAACCCCAGTTGAGAAGATCGGGAATCTCCCACTCATTAGCAAGACGGTCCCAATCCCATTCGCCTGAATTCTTATTGCTGCGGATCAGATATTCTTCAGCTTCTTTTTGAGAAAGCATTCTACTAGGAACACGGACTTCAATTTCTTCCTTTCTCCAGCCCATAGCTTTTAATGCCTTGACTCTCATGTGGCCAGCAAGAATTGTATTGTCTGCATTTACAACGATAGTTTCTACATAGTTGAAGTTCTTCAAAGACTGCTTCAGTTTTTCCATCTGATCTTTGGTGATCTTCCTTGGATTTTTATCGTGATCTTTTAAGTCCTTGAGCTTCCTGAATTCAGTACGCCATTCCAGTTCAATCGCAATTTCTGTTACTGCGCTTTCCGATACGGCCTCTTGTATTTTAGTTTTTGCCATTCCTTCATCTCTCTGGGTTATTTATTGATATGTAAATCCGTTCTTTCTCCAATGGAAAAAGATCGCTATCTAAGAGAGTCTTTGAGAAGGGGGGGGATTTGGGTAATTGAGTAGAAGCCTGGAAGGCTTTTGATTAAACTTTGCTGACTATTTCAATCGTAACTGGATATAAATCTTCGACCATTTTCCGCTTTGTTTGACTTAAAGCTGTGTCCTTTCCTTTCGTATCGACAAAACTGACATCTCCATTTGAATAAAACACTTGAAAATCGCAGACATATCGTACTTTACCAGGAAGATCGAATGGGATTTGCCTTAAAAAGAACAACACTTCTCCTGTTTTTTGCAAAATCTGCAATCTATCGTAGTAGCTTCTCTCCAGTTTTGAAGGAAATTTAAGTCCGTCTCTTTCGCACGGAATTGCACCGAACTTATGCCTAGTCCCCATTTTTGGTTTTATGAATTTTATTGCCATGTGAGCATACACCTCCATTGTTGAAGAATTTTTTATTCTGTCAGATGTTTTCATTTTTCTGCATCTACAATGCTGAATACAAGGCGTAAAGTGTATATGTTGTAGTCAGAATCTGAGGAAGAATTTGTGAAGGTCAAATTCAGCTATGATGATTTCCGTTAATTAAACTTCCATATTCTATTTCAGACTTTGTATAAAACAGATCGATTTTCTCTTTTTTCAAAAGCTCCAAAAATTTGGCTATTTCATTATCTGAAATGATAAATTCTACCTCCACAGGCACATCCGACGCTAATTCGAAAAAATGTTCTTCATGCATGATGCCGTGACGTCCAAACCCGGCTATACCCCTAAAAGCAGATCCCCCATGTATTTCATTTTTCTTGGCAAATTCTAAAAGCCATTCATATAAGAGAACACCATGGTGTTTTTGAAACTCATATGTATAAAACTTCAAGCAAACGCCCTTCATGTTTTCTCCTAAGAGGTAAGTAATTTTACTGTGTAAATGCCAAAAATAGTGGCCGTGATGCTTCCTACTACATGACTTATGATGATGGCTACAGTCATTAGATATTCTTGATGAGAAAGCAAAGCAGCCGTTTCAGCCGAAAAAGTAGAGAATGTTGTTAGACCGCCAAGAAATCCTGTAACTACAGCAAGTCGTGCAGCTTCCGGAATAAACAAATGATCTCGAGTAACTGCCATGAAAATTCCGATTAGAAACCCACCGATAATATTGGCAGCCAAGGTACCTAAAGGAATAGGAGGAAAAATGTGATTAAAAACAGTCCCAAGCCACCAGCGCATTAAAGCTCCTAACGAAGCTCCTGCGCAAATGGAAATGATAGCTAACCCGTTCATCTTCACTTATCCTAAGGTGAAATTCACATAATCCATTTGTTTGACCCCTATCTCTGAAAAATAATTTTTGTTACTTTACAGACTGTAATCCCACTATAAAGTCATTATGTAAATTTTTCTATTGAAAAACACAAGAGAATGGGTCTTCAATTTTATAAATAATACCCTAGAATATCCACTCGCTGCTTATTTGATGTTGCTCCAGAGTCTGCCAGGGTGACATTGATTTTAAAATCGCTTCCTCCTTGGATCAGATTATTGACAGTTCCTCCAAGGCTGAAATATTGATATTTTCCATTTACAGTGACAGAACTTCCTAATCCAGATACGTAATTATCGAAATCAGGGGGATTTGTACCCAAATTTGAAGAAAATCCGGCTACTGATCCCGATACATCAACAGCACTAAATATTACCCCAGTCAGTATAAATATCGACGATGGCTTAAAAATGGTATATATACCTATTAATGTGAAATCAACTGTAGGACCTTGAAAAATTTCTATTGTTTTTGGAAGCAAATAAGTCATGTTTTTCCTCTAAATTATAAAATAATTCGTTCCATCAAATTTCAACCTCATACAGCCCCCGTTTGTATTGATCTGTCTGCTAGAATTTCCTTCAATAAGTCCACCTCCATTAACTACTATTGTAATGGGATTTGCCGCTGCGGCTAAACTTTCATCCTTCACGGTGAGTTCTTGATCGGGCATGATGAGATCATGCAAAACAATTGTCCTAGGAGAACTGGTATCTGTTACGCCAATGTATTGATCGTAATATGCTGCAGAATAATCTCCAGAAACTCTTACTGAGCTTGTTACATTTCCCATCATCGTAGGCGTCAATTTTACAGTCGTTTGTGCGCTTGCCATTTTTGGATAAGGCCAGTCTTGAGTATCGTCAATCGGCTTGAATGTCAAATTTGAAAAAAATAAAGTTCCTGGGAAATCAAAAATTGGAAAAGGAGAGCTAGACTGCCCAAGCGTCCTTAAACTTGTATTAAAAACAACCTGCTTTTCATCTGTCGTACCCGAAATAAAGGGAATTCCAGCAGCTGTTCCCTGACAATTAAGAGTTTCAACGATTGAGTGATCATTGCAAATAAAACCGATAAGGTCGCAGTTTATAAAACGAAATGCAGCATAATTGGAAAGATCCCATTGTGAAAGCAGTTTGGAATTTACAACTAATCCTCGAGCTGTTGATTGATTATTGGGCGTAGAGGCGATGACTTTCCCAAAAAGGGAACATCCATCAAAAGAAACAGTAAAGGAATTTCCTATCACATTTATAGCTGAGTTCGTTCCTTGTATGATGGTGCAATTTTTAAATGCAATACCTGCAACATCCGGGATGGTGACTGAGTCAGCGCCAGTTTGAGTATAGAAGCAAACATTTTCCCAATACGTGATAGTGCTCGTACCGAAAGTTACACTTCCCAAAATGACTGTGTCAGAGGTATTTGTGTTGACAGAGCCGCCAACAGATTGACACTTAATATTCAAGAATGCATTGTCTGGAATAAGAACATCTTCTGCATAGTACCCAGGCCTAATCCAAATTGTTTGAACCAATCCATTTGCTAAGATCGCTCCATCTGCTACAGCTTGATTGACAGCTGCTGAAATACTTGAGAATGTTCCTCTGGTTCCTGGATTTGATGTTGGATCCACAACATATTTAGAAAGCCAGCACCGATTTTCAATTTGAAAAATTCCACTATCGCTGATTGTTTCTATGACTTGAGTGGATCCGGCCTGTAAACCTTTGATATTGAATGCTTGCCCTGTTAAAGACAATCCGCTGTCGGGTGTTAAGGTTATACTTCCGCCACCTCCACCTGCGCCGGATTTATCAAGATTATTTGTAAAAGGATTGTAGGAATATGCAAAACTCATTTTTCACTCATCGATTTTTTGGTTTTATAGATGAGGAAATAGGTATTTTTGGCTTTGATTAAATGAGTATAGATTGCCGAAAGACTATCTTAGATAAGATTTTATCTTATTTATTATTTTTTTTGTACAATTTAAGGAAGAATGGTAAGAATGATTCTTATCCAACCTGACCGTCTGGCTCGAACATGTGCCTGTCCAGATGATAGACGGGAATTCCTAGAATTCCCCCTAGTTTGGCTGCGAAGGTGGATTTACCGCTTCCAGGCAGTTCAATTAAAGCAAATTTTTCAAATGCGGCTTTTTCATATAGGCAGGTTGAAGTATTCATTTTGTTGGAAACATCCACAGTATACAGTAGTTAAAGAGTATTTGTTAATCTTTTTATCTGGAATTTCCTCTCTCTCAGTGTTATGATTCGTTACAAAATTTTCAACACAGTTACTTCTATGAAAGACCTTGAACACCATTCAATTATAAATTTTGAGGCAATGGTGCCAAAGCTAGCCTGTATAATATGCAGCTAAGGATCGAGGATACAGGAGGAAACACATAGCATGACATCTCTTGTCCCGCTTTATAAAAAGCGTTTAAATCTCCCTAAGGCTCAATTCACTTTCATAGACCATGAAGATGCGATGGTGGCTGCAGTCTTTAAAATTTCGCAGCCCGGGCGCCCTGATCTGATTTTAAAAGTCTGCTCTCGAAAAGGAGACTTTTTAAGAGA
>JBDHQB010000036.1:0-19703 GCA_039806825.1 Parachlamydiaceae bacterium
ATATACAGTAAAATTTTTCATGCTTCCCTAAAATTTTAGGGTAAGTCGACCGAAGGGAGACTTATTCTACAAGGCCTTTCTTGTCGACTACAATTTGGCTTTTTAATGTGTGCCGTTTCTTTTTCCCTGAATAGTAATGCTTCTGTTTATTATTTCTATTTTTTATTCGCTTTTTATTTCGAACCCTTTTTTTTTGGCCTTTCTATCGGGCTCTCAGAGGCATCAATAAGAACTACTTCATATTCCATATCGCTTTTTAAGAGCTCTTTTTTTCCTGGTAGAGAAAATTTTCCGCTTTTGATCAGAACATCTTCAATCCATCTACAATTCCTATAGCAAGTACTTTCAGTCACTCCGTAGCTTTGACTTACATGAAAATAGGTTCGGTACTCTCTCAAATATTCTAAAGCCATTAACAGCCTTTCTTCAACACTCAAAATATTTGGCTTTCCACCAGTTCTCTTTCTCTTAAGTTCTTCTTGATTAAAGATTTCTATCATGTCATGAAATGTTTTACGCTTCACCCCAGTTAACCTTTTGAACTCCTCTTCAGAAAGATTTTTAACTCTATCATACTTTCGCATCCTGCCCTCCTCTTTTGGAGAGAGTAAACACTGAAAATTTAGGTTATGCAAGAAGTCTATTGAAGAATTTACTTGAGAACTGAGGATACTTATTGCATCTAACAGCACGAATAGTAAATCGAGCATACTCCTGTAAGTAATCAGGCAGCACAGCTAAATTCGGAAATATACCTCTTTACTAAAGGAAATGAATTAGAACAGCTCATTTTTGTGCAAAATATTATAATTAAGCAAGTTAATTAAAATATTATAGCATAGTATGGACAATGGACACTATGGACACTATGGACAAATTTTTTTGAATAATGCTTGTCATTATGTCTATATAGTCCATTGTGTCCATTTTGTCCATATAGTCCACTGTGTCCATATTGTTGCTTGCGCTCTGCGCCCTGGAGCTGTGCCCAATGGCACAGCAATCCAGAGCGCAAAGCGCGAGCAGCTATATTGTAGAAATGCACCTAGGGCATTTTTTCGATTTTGGATTTTAGAAGGTTATTCACAATTGATGGTGAGGCCTTTCCCTTGGTCAGCTTCATCACTTGCCCTACCAAAAAGGCGAATGCTTTGTCGCGTCCAGCTTTATAGTCCACAATCGATTGGGGGTTTTCACTCAAAACCTTGTCGACCAATTTTTCAATCTCACCCTCATCATGGACAGGTTGATAGTCGGCATTTGATGCCACAATTTCTTCGGGATCACGCGTTGGGTCTGCGACCATGTCATCTGCAACACTCTTTGCTATTTTACCAGTGATTTTTCCCGAATCAATCATCTGAACAAGCTTGCCCACAAATGCTGGAACTATTCCAGAGGAGATCAAAGTTTTTCCAGTATCTTTATATCTTCCTGCAAATTCTGTAATAATCCAGTTACATAAGCTTCTTGGATTTTTGCAAAACTTGAGAGCTTCTTCAAAATAGTCTGCTTGAGCTTTGCCGCTCACAAGATAAAACGCATTGTCTCCCGGAAGATTTAATTCGCTGATATACCTTCTCTCCCTTTGCAATGGAAGCTCTGGTAATCCTTTTCTAATCTCTTCAATGTAGGCTTCAGTTAAAACGATTGGAACCAAATCGGGCTCAGGAAAGTACCTATAGTCATCTGCAGTTTCTTTACGACGCATCAACACAGTTTCTTTCTTATCAGGATCCCAACGGTAAGTCGCTTGTTGAATGACTTCGCTGTGATGTTTACCTGGATTTCTTTCGTATTCACCGATCTGACGCCTGATCTCAGCTTCTAAAGCCATTTCCATGTAGCTGAAAGAATTCATGTTTTTTATTTCGATCTTTGTCCAAAGCTCTTTTGATCCCAATGGACGTATGGAAATGTTCGCGTCCATACGAAGAGATCCCTCTTCCATGTTGCAGTCAGACGCATTGATATATTCTAAGATCGCTTTTACTGCCATTCCATAGCAGGCAGCTTCATGTGGAGTATGGATGCAAGGTTCAGACACAATCTCTATCAAGGGAACGCCAGCACGATTGTAGTCTACTCCAGCAAAATTGGAAAAATGTTTGAGCATCCCAGCATCATCTTCTAGATGTACACGGTTTACGGCAAACGATTGTTCTTTCCCTTCCACTTCAGCAATGACAGTCCCACCTTTAACGATTGGTTGATCAAATTGGGTAATTTGAAAATTTCGTGGGCTATCTGGATAAAAGTAGGATTTACGGTCAAATTTACTAAATTTTTGTACATCGGCATTAATGGCGCAGCCAAATTGCACAGCTTTAAAAACGGCCTCTTTATTTAATACAGGAAGGGCTCCAGGTTGTCCTGTGCAAACTTCGGTAATATTGGTATTAGGCTCATCGCCAAAACGGTTAGGAGCAACACTGAAAAGTTTAGACCTTGTATTTAATTCAGCGTGGATCTCAAGACCGATCACGGCTTCCCATTTTTGATTTGTCATATTCGTGGCTCCTATTTGGCAAGTTCGGGAAGCTTTTGAAATTGAGGTGTAGCCTTTTCGTAGGCGTAACTGGCATGTAGCACTTCAACATCATGCTTTTGAGGGCCTATGAATTGTAGACCGATCGGCATCCCTTGAGTTGTAAAGCCATTTGGAACACTAACAGCTGGAAGACCGGCCAAGTTGATTCCAATCGTGTAAATGTCTTCGAGATACATTTGCAGAGGATCTTTTTTTGTTCCGCTTTCAAAAGCAGCGAATGGGGAAACAGGCGTTGCAACAATATCGCATTGCTCAAATGCTTTTTTATATGCTTGCAAAATGAGTGTACGCACTTTTTGCGCTTTTTTATAGTAGGCATCCTGATAACCGGCGGAAAGGACATAGGTTCCTAGCAAAATTCTTCTTTTGACTTCAGCTCCAAAACCATTCTCTTTCGATTTGTCGTACACTTCATCCAATGTTTGTGCATCAGGAGCTCTCACGCCATAGCGTACGCCGTCGAATCGTGCGAGATTTGTCGAAGCTTCAGCAGTAGCAAGAATGTAATAAACAGCCAATGCATATTTCAAAATGTTTAAGTCGACATCGACAAGGGTTGCTCCCAATGTCTTAAGCGTTTCCAATGAATCCAAGTACATTTTTTTAGGTTCATCTGAAAGATCTTTTAAAAAGTCTCTAGGAACTCCAATTTTCTTTCCTTTGAAGTAGTCATTCTTAAAGGGAAGATACTTTTCTACATCAGACTGCAAGCTAGTGGAATCTTTATCACAATGTCTTCCGATAATTTCCATGATCAAAGCAGCATCTTCAGAATTAGTTGCAAAGGGTCCAATTTGATCTAAAGAGGAGCCATAAGCCACCAGTCCAAAACGTGAAACTCTACCGTAAGTGGGTTTGTAGCCTACAATTCCACAAAATGAAGCAGGAAGTCGAATTGATCCGCCTGTATCAGATCCAAATGCTATAGGACACATCCTTGCGGCAACTGCTGCTCCTGAGCCTCCAGATGAACCCCCTGGAACACATTTCAAATTCCATGGATTGCGTGTTTTTTGGAGCGCAGAATTCTCCGTAGAAGAGCCCATAGCAAACTCATCGAGGTTTGTTTTCCCGATGATAATGGCATCTTCAGCTTCAAGCAACTTTGCTACAGTAGAATCAAAAGGTGCCCTGTAGTTTGTTAAAAATTTCGATGCACAGGTAGAAACTTCCCCTTTCACATGGATGTTATCTTTAAGAGCTAAGGGGACTCCAGCAAGCTTTCCTAATTTTTCCCCTCGTTTTTTCTTTTCATCCAATTCTTTCGCTTTTTGTCTTGCGCGTTCATGAAAAACTGTGAGGAATGCTCCCACATCTGGATTAAGCTTATCGATCCTTTTAAGAAAATAGTCAGTAATTTCCGATGCGGTCAATTCTCCTTTAACAAATTTGTCTCTTAGCTGTATCGCTGAAAGCGTATGCATGCGGGGTAATCCTTAATTTTGTTTGAAGACAGGGGGAACGCGGATGAGACCGCCGATATGGGAAGGTGAGTTTGCTAAGAAAACTTCTCTTGGGAGTGTTTCCCCCACATCATCTTCGCGGAAAACATTGCTCATCCCTTCCAGCACATGGTTGCAGACTGGCGTATCACCGGTATCAATCTCATTAAGCTGATCTATGTAGGCAAGAATGTTTTGCAGATCTTTTAAAAGGTTCTCTTGTTCCTCCTCAGTACACTGAATTCTGCTGAGTTGTGTCAGAGTTTTGATCGTTTCTTTATTTAATTGAGCCATACTAAGCCTGCTTGAATGAAATTCCTAGTATCCTAACTGTTTTTTCTGTTCTTCGCAACCTATTAGAATAAAAGATATGACAGAAACTAATAATAAAACTAGTTAGACAGATTTTTTTTAAAACAGACATGATGCACCTATTCTTATAAATAGGTACATCATTATAGAAATTTATTTTTTAGATTCAAGTTTTCCCTGGTTCTGCATTTGCATCCTACTATGAGCAATCATGGAAACGAATTGCGAGTAGCTAATGCCTGGTGGAACATTGGGCTTCTCGGCATAAACTTTTGCAATAACTTTTTCTCTCGTTTTTTCTGAAACTTCTGAGGAAGTTTGTTCTGTGCAACCAATGGGTAATATTCCAGCCATGATTATCTGTCCTTTAATATATCGTTAAGTAAAATTCCTAATCTATAACCTGCCAAAGTTACTTGTTTCGATGCAATGATCCTACACCGATTTTGATATTCCTCTGAAGGAACTTCAAAAGGCTTGATGCCGTCATATGCATAGACCGCTCCTAATTCGTGGCTTTCCTTGCGCCATTGAATGGGATTAAGCTCCATTAACTCAGGAAACATTTTCATGGGATATTGATTTTGAAAATCTTTTGCCATCTCCTGAACTTTCGCAAGACCCTCAGAAGTCAATGGGCGCTCTAAACGGTCACTGCCCAATTGAAAAATAGAATCCCATAAGCTGTGCAAAGTGTCTAAGTTTGTAAAACCTTTTATTTTAAATTTAATCCCAGCAGTATCTCCTTTTACAAAATCTTTGCTATACAAGGTTGTACAATGCAAAGGCTGATGAATATCTCCAACGCAATGTAATAAAAATCTTAGCATCAATGCCTTTGCAAACATGGAAGCATTAGGATCCTTCAGCGTCAATGTTGCTTCTTTGATTGCATAGATAACATCATGGTCTTTGAAGCTATCGTAGATTGCTTTGGATTTCTCTTTGCTTAAGATCCTGTCAGGATCATAAGGATATGCTGAACCGTGCCAAGACCAAAATGCATTTATACCTTCATCCTTTATATCGTCTGCCCAACAAGATGCGGTGATAAAATCAGGCGTTCTTGGATTTAATGGGGCCAAAATAGAAATCAAATCATCAGCTTTCTCTTTTACCTGTGGCTCTAGCTGTTCATAAGCAATTTCAGAAATGACCATATGTCCAAAATCCCACCAGGAATGAGCAGGTGTTTGAAAAAATAGGAGCAAGGCTGCCAGAAATGCGTATAATGATTTCATATAAACCTCTAAAATTAAGAGGTATACTATATCCAAAATAAATTTAGATGTCAACCAAAAGGATTATTTTAATAAACTCGATTAAATATTTTAAAAGGCTAAAAATGTCAAAAAATCCCACCATTCTTTGGTATCGGCATGATCTTAGGACCGCTGACCATGTTGCTCTGCAAGAGGCCATCAAAAAAGGGGATCCCATCATTCCTCTCTATATATGGGCGCCGGAAGAAGAATGTCACTGGGCCTATGGAGGAGCAACAAAATGGTGGCTCCACTACTCTCTTGAACGTTTAAAAAATGAATTATCTGAATTAGGGTTAAAGCTGATCATCCGTTCAGGAAACGCTGTGGATGTGTTGAAAAAAAATTATTAACGAAACCAAAGCAAATGCTGTCTTTTGGCATCGCTGTTATGAGCCCTACGCCATTGCTCGAGATACAAAAGTCAAATCAGAACTTCACCATATCGGAGTTTGTGTCCAAAGCTTTAACGGAAGTCTTCTGTTTGAGCCCTGGACTATCTATAACAACCAAAAGAAGCCATTTCAAGTCTTTACACCCTTTTGGAAAAATTGTTTAACTCAAAAGCCTCCGGAAGAACCGTTGCCTTCGCCTAAAACTAAATTGTCTGGAGTTAATGGAATAGACACAATCGGTCTGAAAAAATTGGAACTGCTTCCAAAAATTCATTGGGATGTGGGATTAAAAGAAGAATGGATACCAGGTATTGATGGAGCAAAGAAAAGGCTCCATGCTTTTTTGAAAGAATCTGTTATTGAATATGTTGAGGAAAGAGATTTCCCATCCCATCACGGAACTTCAAAATTATCGCCATACCTTCATTTTGGTGAATTATCACCACGTCAGGTGTGGCATGCAATTCTCCAAAAATATAATACCCAAATGAAAGAGGTGGAGGGATATTTAAGACAATTGGGATGGACTTCGTTCATTACGTCCATTTCCTAAGATTTTATAACCTCACCTTGTGATTTTATTTTTCTCTACAAAAAATTTATAAATCTGTTTACATACCAAAACGCCGGTAAAGCATGGAGGCACAATGAAGGTACTGATCACAGGCTCCTCAGGTTTAGTAGGTTCAACACTTGTCGATTTTTTACACTCTGGTGGACACCAGGTAAAAAAATTGATTCGTGGAGAATGGACCAAAGACCCAGAGGGAGTTGCCTGGGATCCGGAACATGGTGCCTTTGATCCAGAGGAACTAGAAGGGCTGGACGCTATTGTTAATTTAGCCGGCGAAAATATCTCCAGCAAAAGATGGAACGAAGAAGTTAAAAGAAAAATACGAGACAGCCGCGTTGAAGGCACAAAAAATTTAGTTAGGGTTATAAAAACTTTAAAAAATCCTCCAAAAGTACTTGTAAATGCATCCGCTACAGGATATTACGGAAGTAGGGGAGATGAGGTCCTAACAGAAAAAAGCTCACCAGGAAAAGGCTTTTTAGCAGATGTTTGCAAAGAATGGGAGGCAGCTGCAGATGAAGCTAAATCCGCTGGGGTTCGTGTGGTAAAACTCCGATTTGGAGTGATTTTAAGTGGTAGGGGAGGCGCTCTTCAGAAAATGGTGCTTCCTTTTCAGCTTTGCCTTGGCGGAGTCATAGGTGATGGCAAACAATACATTAGTTGGATCTCGATTGATGATGTCATTGGAATCATTTATCACACGATTACGCATAATGATATCGATGGAGCTATCAATGCCGTATCACCCAATCCTGTCACAAACAGAGATTTCACTAAAACTCTTGGAAAAGTTTTGAATAGACCTACATTATTTCCTGTGCCAAAATTTGCAGCTGACCTTGCTTTTGGGGAAATGGCCGACGAAACCCTATTTACAAGCGAAAGAGTTGTTTCCCAAAAAATGGAAGGCACAGACTACCACTTCCAATATCCCGAGCTCGAAGGAGCCCTACGCCACCAAATCGGCAAATAAAGGATGAAGGATGAAGTATGAAGGATGAAGTATGAAGGATGAAGACAGAAGTCAGAAGACAGAGGCAAATATTTTTTTCTTCTGAATTCTGACTTTCGACTTCTGTATTCTAACTTCATCCTTCATCCTTCATCCTAGTCTGATTTAGCTTTTTTTTCGTTTGACTCTAGTCTTCGTAATAGCTCTGCACTATTTTTTTGGAGTTCAGCCATTTGTGCTTGCAAAGTTGAAACTTGCTCTTTCAAAGCTTTTATTTCTTCAGCAGATTCATTTTTATATGTTGTCCATTCAGAGGTTTTGCTTATGACAAATTCACGGAATTCTTGAATCTTTAATAATTGCTGTTCGACTGCGACGATTTTATCGTGTAAATATCTAAAGGCTGGAGTTATCTTATTTCTATAAGAATTCCACTCTGCCACCATCATTTTAAGAAGGCGTGAAAATCTGCTTTCAATTTCCAAAATATTGGAAAGAGCATTTCCTAAGCCTCCAATAGCTGCGCCTACCCAAAGGATTGATCGGGGTGAAAGTCTTAGTATCTTTCTAATCGATGAATCTCCGGAAACTCCACCTCCAAGAGTAGGTAAACCCCAAGTAATGAGTATACGTATAGTATTTCTAAATTCCATCGATGTATATTTAAAATAAAAATCATTGATTGCTGTACATGCAGTCGAACATCCAGACCCTTTCCACACAGTTGAAATTCCGTAGGAGCATCCGCTAAATATACATTTGGTTCTATGAATAACACTTTGACAGCAAGAGGGATCCTCTTCAACCTGAGGGGGTAATTGAGGTTCTGAAATTAATTCTTCAAAAACTAATTGATCAGGGCCTTTTACTCTTTCAGGAACAATAACCAAATCCAAAGACATAAAAATCCTTTGATATAAAATTGGAACACAATGGACAGTATGAACACAATGGACAATATGGACAATATGGACACAATGGACATTAAGGCTGCCGCTTTCGTCCACTGTGTCCACTACGTCCACTTTGTCCATTGTGTCCATATTTTCCATGCTGTCCATTCTCCTTGCCTTGGCCTTCCTCCGTGTCCTCCCTGCGCACCGTGGTTGATTCCTTTTTTCTTGCCTTCTAGCGGCTTAGTTCTTACAATCTCCACATTCTTTATAGGTAGGGTATGAAAAAGGTCTTAGTCACCGGAAATTTAGGTTATATTGGTGTGCACTTGGTTGATCTGCTTAGAAAAAGCGGTCATCATGTCACTGGTTGTGATCTCGAATTGTTCAAAGGATGTGAATGGGAAAAGTATGCACCTCCGCAAAAACAAATTGTTGGAGACTTCAGATCCCTAGAGGATCATGAATTATCAGACTTTGATTGCATCATGCATCTTGCTGCAATCTCAAATGATCCAATGGGAGACTTAGATCCTGAAATTACCTTTAGTATTAATCGAGATGGAACAAATTCCCTTGCAGAAAGAGCAAAGCTTGCTGGTGTCCCGCTATTCCTTTTTGCTGGCAGTTGCTCAATCTATGGAAAAGGTGCAACATTAGATATTGATGAAGAAGGGGAGACAGCTCCATTAACTGCATATGCTTCTACAAAAATTGAAGCTGAAAAGAGGCTGAAAGAATTATCAGACGTTAACTTTAAATGCGTAAGCCTCAGAAACGCTACAGCTTATGGTTACTCACCTATGTTGAGAATCGATCTTGTTGTCAATAACTTGCTCGCATGCGGCTTAGCTCGAGGCGATATCCGCGTGATGAGCGATGGATCACCTTGGCGACCGCTCATCCATTGCAAAGATATAGCTAGAGCTTTTATCGCTTTCATGGAGGCCAAACTTAACTCTAACTTTACAGCTGTAAATGTTGGAGGCAACACCGAAAATTACCAAGTACGCGACATCTTGAATAAAGTACAAAACTTATTGCCAACAGCGAAGGTAGTATACACCGGTGAAGTGGGGAATGATCCGAGAAACTATAAGGTCAATTTCGATTTACTAAAGAACATTCTTCCTGACTTTCAATTAGAGTACAATTTGGATAAAGGGATGGAAGAATTGTTCGAGAAATATAAAACAAATCAATTCAGCCTCCAAGATTTTGAAGGGGACAAATATGTTCGTCTCAGAACATTGAAGAAAAATCTGCACAAGGTGATAAGCTATGCGATTCCATGAGACGACTCTTCCAGGTGCCTATGTTATCGAACTGGAGAAAAAAGGGGACGACCGCGGCTTTTTTGCCCGGTTTTATTGCACCAAAGAATTTGCAAGTCATGGACTTGAAAGCAACTTTGTTCAGGTGAACAATTCATTAAGTGCTCATAAAGGTACCCTCCGTGGAATCCATTACCAATTAGCACCAATGGCAGAAGCAAAGCTTGTCAGGTGTATTCGGGGTGCCTTATGGGATGTCATTGTAGATTTGAGGGAGGATTCCCACACATTTGGAAATTGGTACTCGGAGGAACTGACAGCTGAAAACAGATTAATGATGTATGTTCCAAAAGGATTTGGGCACGCCTTTATGACGTTAGAAGACAATACAGAGGCTTTATACATGGTGTCTGAATTCTATTCCCCAGAAAATGAGCGAGGCATTCGTTGGAACGATAAACGCTTTAATATCCAATGGCCCATCCAACCGGTCATTATTTCAGATAAAGACAAAGCCCACCCCGACTTTGCCCCCTTGCAGACAGCAGAGAAGAAAATTTAACTTTAGCTGTGGAGTGTGTAAAGCGTAGGGTTTTCTTACGCTAGGCCTAGATAATTACTCCACCATCAACAAAATTAGGAACAGACTCCTCATCGCCTTCGTGGTCGCCGTTAGCAATTCTTTGAAGTTGATCCAGATTATTTTGAAAGTTTTGAAAGATCACAGCAAAACCACCCATTGCAGCTTGCATACCATTAGCATTAATCGGAGCTTGCGCAGCAGCGATCGCAGCTTGTCTTTGTTGCTGAAAATGCCTAACTTCTTGTTCACGCATGACACAGTCGAAAATTCCAAATTTTTCGTTTAATGCAACCGTTCGACTCAAATAGGAATCGTTATTCATATCTAGCAGTGTTCCTAGAGGAATCACTGTATTCAATGGAGTGGAAATAAATTTAGTACTCCACAGATTCTTAATGAGATTAATTGCAAATATAAGTGGGCTAAAAACTACACTCACAACACCGAGACAAACCCCAGTATGCTTAAAAGCATTATAGATACTTTTTAAAGTTTGATATAAAGCGAATATTGGAGCCGCTGCTATTTGAATCGCTAGATCGATGGGTTTTGAAAGATAGGTTAAAGCTTGACAACCACTCTTCTGCCCACGTGTTTGAGCTACCTTTATCGTCAATGCGTCAATACCCGCTGTGGCAATTTTAAAATCGCCCACATTATTTGAAAGAGCCTTATCAATATTTCTTAATGCCATATTTCTCCTTATGCTGCTGGAGCAGCAATTCTAGGTATCCAAGGTATTAAATGGTAAGGAACAACCGGTTGGTTCACTTCTTTCTCTTCTTCTTGATTTGGAAACCAAATTTTTGTTAATTTATTAACCCACATTGAAAGTCTAATAATTGCATAGGTGTTGTCATAAGAGTAAGGGTTATTTAATTCCTTTCTTAAGTAGGTGTTTAATTTTTTCTGAACTTCCCTAATGTTTCGGTTTTCTCTAATTATTGTTTCAAATAATCCAAAACGATTCATCTCCACAATCCTTGTCATTGCCCTTTTTTCACCTAAAATGTCCATACAAGTTCCCACAGGTAAGGCAATATTTATTGGAGTAGATATAAAATTTGTGCTTAAGAGATGCGATACAGACTTCCAAACTAGGTTTAAAGGAGTAATTAAAATAACAACCACTCCTTTCAAAGTACCTTTATCCCTAAATGTCGTGTAAATGTCCTTGCCAGTTTGGTAAAATATGAATATAGGACTGACAATAAGCTGAATAAGTAAATCTAAAGGTTTAGAGAAATAGGTTAGCCCTTGCAATGCAGAGCGCTGACAATTTGTCTTCGCCACCTTGATCGTAAGCGCATCAACTGCTGCTGTAGCAATATCAAAGTCCCCAACACATTGAGACAATGCTTTATCAATAGTGTGAAGTGTGTCCTTAACAGCCTCTGACATAATTTATTGACATATTAATAATAAAAATAGAAATTATAGCATTTTTTAAAATTTTATGGCAATAGAAATATAAGAGCTGCTTTTTAAGCAGCTCTTATAAACTTATTTTAAGAAATTATTAAGAGCCTGGAAATAGGCTTCTGGAACTTCGACATAAGGAAAATGACCGCAATCTTTCAAGAGAACATAGTCTGAACCAGGTATGTTATTGTGCATCTCCTCAACAGTACTATACGGGATTGGGTCCACATCGCCATGAATGATTAATGTTGGGACTTTAAGCCTATTTAAAGAGGAGTTTAAATTGAATTCCACTCCCATAAGGAGGTTTTCGTCAAAAATTTTGTGTACTTGAAAGAATTTCACTATATCTTCCTGACGATAATCCATACTAAGCTTGTCAGCATTTTGCGGGTTATAGCAATACTTACTAAAAATCAATTTGCAATATTGTTTAAAAATGGCTGGATCTCCAGATGCAAAACCTGGGGATTTTTCAAGAGCGGCCATTTCCTCTTTAACAGGTTCCATCCTCTTCATATATTCTTCTAAGAAGAGGGTAAAACTCTCAGAAGTACTTCCTAACGAGTTGGAAAGTATCAGTTTTTCAACATGGTCTGGGTGGGCCAATGTGTAGTTCAATCCTAGAAAACCTCCCCACGAGTGCCCAAGAATAATAATTTTATCGAAATTTAGAGCTTTTCTCAGGTTGTCCAAATCCTTAATGTAGTTCACGAGATTGATAGATTCAGCATTGAGTTCTCCCGTTGATTTCCCACATCCTCGTTGGTCGTAAAAGATCACTTGATGATTTGCTGTCAGTTCCCAAAGATAAGGCTGTAGATAATCTTGGGTCATCCCAGGTCCACCATGCAGAACAAAAATGGGAGTCCCTTGTCCAGCAATTCTGCAAAAGAGTGAAGCATTCTCGACATCTATCGTAGTTTCTTTAACAGCAGTTACGTTTGTCCAACCCAAGATTGGAAGGAAAACGCATAGTATTGTCATGATGAGTTTTGAATACATGATAGTCTCCGAATTGTTCGCCAATCATTCTAACAAAATAAGAAAAACGAAAAAATAACAAAGATAGACAAAGTACGCAGGATAAACAAAAGGCAATTAACACGATGTACCGGTGTATCACTGAAGTTAAGGTTTATAATAGGATGAAGCTAAATTAAAAGCTTCCCTAATCGACATGCGTTGTTCAGGATCTTCTTTCATAAGTCCTTTGATGAGAGTTGTATATTTTGAATGGAGGTTGCTTTCTTGTAAACATTTTAACTGCTCAACCATTCTTTCGTACTTTAGTTCTTTATTCAATCGATGAATGAGTGGTCTTCCTTCCAACACCCATAATAAAACTAATCCAAGACACCAAGCGCTCCATTTATCAAAGTCAACAACAAATGGAGTCATTTTAAATAATTCTGGTGCAATAAACCCTCGAGTTCCTTTAATTTTATCAATTGTTCCTTTACCTCTTGGATTAATAAGTCCCAAATCAATGACCCATATGTTGTTGTTTTCATCGATAAGAAAGTTTTTTGGTTTAATGTCCGCATCATTAATGTCACCCTCTTTCTGTAAACTAAAGATGCTTCTTACAATACCGTATATAACTTTTGGAAGTTCCCTTTCATAAAAGGGTTTATCTCGATAACTTAGATTCTTTTTTATTCTTTCTTTCAGAGTCTGTGGCTTTTTTGAAAATATCAGTTTAGTACCCGTTTTATATTCCAATATCGTTTCTGGAAGTAGAACTCCATCTAAACGGGCTCCTTTAGCCTTTTTTTCTAAAAGCATTTTATAGGTTTCAACTTCAGAATTAAAGACAGCAAGAAGAACTTCAAGACCGATTCTCCAATGTTTTTTATTAACTTTCTGAGAGACAAAAACCACTCTTTGTGTAGTCTCAAGAACCAAGTCTGTTTTCTTTTGGCTTTTGCATAGAGTTTGAGACAATCCCATGTAGATTTTTTTATCCCTATCCACAGTCACGCTTAATGTTAATTCTCTTTTTCTATAGTGAAGAGCTTGGGTCGACTTTGGCAGTTCTTGCATCCATTCGGAAGATCTTTGATCAATAATTCTCAATACATTGAAAAATCTTTCGTGTGTTTGGGCAAGGGCAAAAACTCCCGGAGTTTTAGCCAAAAGCGAAAGCCTTCTTCCAAAAAAGTCTAGTTTGCCTAAAATCCAAACTCCTAAAACCATTGGAGGCTGTGTTGCAACATTTTCTGGCAGAGTACCACATATAGGCATGTAGTCATCTGGAGTCGCATAATATTTTCCGTCACTATCTTCGAATAAAGCCGAACCCTCCGGAATAGCTTTTTCTGAATCCAACCGATTAACTCTCAGATTGACTAAATCTGAGGATCTTGTTGTTAAGTATAAGGCCCCATACTTATATGTAACAAGGTATGAATGAGCTGGCTGCATCCTAACTCCTTAGTAATTACAAGCGTTATATACAAAAAATTTTCAAAACACAAGAACGCATTTTCAAATTATTTCTTATAGACAGGAGAACTAATCTATAGTAAAAACAAAAAGAAACTTACAGAAGAACAGAGTATGAATAGAGATGAATTTCACAGAAGGCTCCGCCGCAGATTTTTACTAGGCTTTTTCGCATTAGCGACTATGGCCATCCTATTGTTTATCGTTCTTTTGGATTTCAGTTTAAACAGCGCTGTCATCAATCCTAAGGGACTGATCGCTTTGAAAGAGCGGAACCTTATGGCCCTTGCCACAATATTCATGCTGATTATTGTTGTTCCAGTCTGTTTGATGGCATTTTTCATTTGTCTTCGCTACAGAGCAACACACAAAACTCCTGAATATGCTCCTGATTATGACCATAATCACTTTGCTGAAACAATTTGGTGGGGTTTTCCTTGTTTAATTGTCCTCCTGTTGTCTTACATCACATGGACTAGTAGTTTTGAATTGGATCCTTTTAGACCTTTGGCTTCAGATAGTAAGCCTGTTAAAGTGCAAGTCGTTGCTTTGCAATGGAAATGGCTCTTTATCTATCCAGAAGAAAATATTGCCACCGTGAATTTTTTTCAGTTCCCAGAAAAAACCCCAATCAATTTTGAAATTACAGCAGATGCTCCAATGAATTCTTTTTGGCTTCCACAACTTGGCGGACAGATTTACGCTATGCCAGGAATGAATTCAAAATTGCACCTAATCGCAGATACACAAGGGGAGTTCAAAGGCTCTTCAGCGAATATCAGTGGAACAGGATTTGCGGGAATGACCTTCGTTGCAAAATCAAGCTCTGAAGAGGATTACAAAAAATGGGTTGAGTCAGTAAAAGCATCGGACAAAAGTTTGGACCGCAAACAGTATAACCTGCTCGCAGAACCCAGTGAAAATAACCCTGTAGAATTATTTTCCTTAAAAGATGGTGATCTTTACAACCAAATCATCATGAAATTCATGATGCCTCCAAAAGAAGATTTAAAGCAGCCTGAGAATAAGCAGGCAGCAATGGCACATTAATGGGGAATCTTATGCATGAAATTTTTGGAAGATTAGACCTCGATGCCTTTAAGCATGGCCCGATCGAAAATGGAGCAGGAGTAGGAATAGCAGTCACAGGTTTTATCATCCTATTTCTTTTGTTTTATTACCGCGGTTGGAAGTGGTTATTCTCATGGATGACCTCCGTAGACCCTAAACGCATCGGGATTATGTACCTTGTTGTATCAATTTTGATGCTTTTTAAAGGACTAGTAGATGCATCAATGATCCGGGCACAACAGGCAGTAGCCGTAGGGGCTGCACAAGGTTATCTGGAAGCGCCACACTTCCAACAGATTTTTTCTGCTCACGGAACAACAATGATCTTTTTCGTAGCGATGGGAGTTATCTTTGGATTAATGAATCTTGTCGTCCCCTTGCAAATAGGCGCTCGTGACGTCGCATTTCCATTTATGAACTCGGTGAGCTTTTGGTTGTTCACTGTTGGAGCATTCCTAGTTAACCTATCCCTTGTTGTTGGAAAATTCTCAGCGACAGGATGGTTAGCTTATCCTCCACTTTCTGGTTTGGAATACAATCCCGGTGTCGGGGTTGATTACTGGATATGGGCTGTCCAAATTGCTGGAGTCGGAAGCCTAATGACGGGAATAAATTTCTTAGTCACCATTTTGACCATGCGCTGCCCAGGAATGACCTTAATGAAGATGCCCCTCTTTACTTGGAGTGCCTTAAATAGCGTTGTTCTTGTGATATTTGCCTTCCCAATTTTAACTGCGACACTCGCATTGCTTACACTTGACCGTGTTCTAGGAATGCACTTCTTTACTCAAAGTTTCGGTGGAAATCCAATGATGTATGTCAACCTTATCTGGGCATGGGGACATCCAGAAGTTTACATATTGATCCTTCCAATTTTTGGTATCTACTCTGAAGTTGTTGCTACGTTCTCCCACAAAAGACTCTTTGGCTATACCTCGATGATTTGGGCTCTGATAGGGATTACATTCTTCTCCTTTATTGTTTGGCTGCACCACTTTTTTACCATGGGAGCAAGTCCAACTGTGAATGCATTCTTTGGAATCATGACAATGGCTATCGCCATCCCGACAGGAGTCAAAATCTTCAATTGGCTATTTACAATGTATAGAGGACGGATCTACTTTTCACGCCCTATGCTTTGGTTCTTAGGATTTATTGTTGCCTTCACAACAGGGGGAATGACCGGGGTTCTTATGTCGATACCTGCAGCAGATTTCCAGGTTCACAATAGCCTATTTTTGATTGCTCATTTTCACTCTATGGTTATCGGAGGAGTTTTATTTGGACTTTTTGCAGGTTTAGCTTACTGGTTCCCGAAATTTTTTGGTTATAAATTGAATGAAGGCATTGGAAGATGGGCCTTTTGGTTTTGGATCGTAGGATTTTTCGTTGCATTTATGCCTCTCTATGTCCTTGGTTTTATGGGAGCAACCCGACGTTTAAACCACTACGATGACTATTCCTGGCATCCTTTGTTTATCATTGCAGCATTTGGAGTCGCCCTCATTGTTATAGGTGCTGTGCTTCAATTTTTGACTCTGTTAGTAGGGGTTCTGCAAAGAAGAAGGAACAAATGTTCAGGAGATCCATGGAATGCCAGAACGCTTGAATGGGCAACAACATCACCGCCGCCCTTCTATAATTTTGCCCATATCCCCCATGTTCATAGCCGCGAACCTTTCTGGGATATGAAACAAAGCCACGGTCATGATGAGCATCATGAAACACATGGACATCCAAAATTACCCCATGAGCATGAACAAGGACCTTACGAAGATATCCATATGCCAAAAAGTACAGCATTTGGACTGTATTTAGGAATTGCAAGCCTTCTATTTGGATTTGCCGTAATTTGGTGGATCTGGTGGCTAGCCATCCTTAGTTTCATTGCAATATTAACACTCATGATTACCAGATTATCGAGCGATGATGTTGACTATTACGTGCCCGCTGCGGAAGTTGAAAGAATTGAAAAAGCACATGCACAGAGGATGAAATATCGATGGCACAAGTAAAAGCGATGGAACATGAAGACCATCATGTTCAAGTTCAGACAGAAGTCTACGACAGAACAGTATTCGGATTCTGGGTCTACTTGATGACCGACTGCGTGCTCTTTGCGACGCTATTCGCTACCTATGCGGTGTTGCATAACAGCACCTTTGGAGGGCCTTCCTCAAAAGACATTTTTGACCTCCCTTATGCCTTGCTCGAAACAATCATCCTGCTCGTGAGCAGTTTTACAAGCGGACTTGCAATGCTTGCAGCGCATCAAAACAAGAAATCTCTGACAATGGTCCTACTCCTTATCACATTTATCCTTGGAGCTTCCTTTTTAACTTTAGAATTAAAAGAATTTCACAAACTCGTTGAAGAAGGCTTTAGCTGGCAAAGAAGCGCCTTTTTGTCTGCCTTCTTTACTCTTGTAGGCACCCATGGAGCTCACATTACCAGCGGACTCCTATGGATATTAGTGATGCTTGGCCATCTGATATTCAGAGGGCTGACATTCTCAACAATTAGAAGGTTAACATGCCTAACAATGTTTTGGCACTTTCTAGATGTTATCTGGATCTTCATCTTTACTTTTGTTTACTTGATGGGAGTCATTTAAAATGAAACACGAATCGCCACCATTAAGCTACGGGTCGCATGGTTCAGTGAAATCCTATGTGATCGGTTTTGCCATTTCGATTGCACTGACACTTTTCGCCTATTTTTTAGTCGAAAGACATATATTAACCAGTACAACTTTGATAGGCACAATCGTGTCTTTAGCTTTTGTTCAAGCTATTGTCCAACTGATCTTTTTCCTCCATTTAGGTGAGGGGCAAAAAGCTTATTGGAACTTCATTGTATTCTTGTTCATGATACTCGTGTTGCTGATTATTGTTTTAGGATCGCTTTGGATTATGTATGACCTCGATGACCGCTTAATGACACCAATGGTACACTAATGATTAAAACTTATTATATGCTGACAAAACCCGGAATTATTTTCGGGAATGTCGTCACGACTGCTGCTGGATTTGCACTAGCTTCCAGAGGACATTTTGATCTTTGGCTTTTTGCTGCGACAATGTTAGGGCTTTCATTTGTAATAGCATCCGCAGGAGTATTCAATAGCTACATTGATTTGGCAGCCGATGCGAAAATGGAAAGGACCAAGGACCGTCCCTTGGTTTTGGGACTGATTTCTTCTAACAAAGCGATTGCCTATGGGACGGTTTTGGGAATGATCGGAGCCGCAATTTTGTACACTTACACAAATTTGTTAACACTCTTTGTGGCATTGGTAGGATTTTTTGTCTATTTAGTGCTATATGCTTTTTGGAAGTACCGTTCTTTTTATGGAACTCTTGTGGGAAGTGTTGCTGGAGCAGTTCCTCCGGTTGTAGGTTATACGGCTGTGAGTGACCGTTTGGACATAGCAGCATTGCTACTATTTTCAATTTTAGTTTTGTGGCAGATGCCCCATTTTTTTGCGATTGCGATCTATCATCTTGATGACTATCGCAAAGCGGGAATACCCGTGCTTCCGGTTCAAAAAGGATTACAAGAAACAAAGTTGCAAACTGCTTATTACATTGTTGCCTTTACAGGCGTGTCTCTGCTTTTAACTGCTCTCGGCTATACAGGTAAAATCTACTTTATAGCTGCAACAGTTCTAGGAGTATCATGGCTTGCCTTAAGCTTGTACGGCTTCCAGATCAAAAATAACAAAGCATGGGGTCGTCAAATGTTTGCCTATTCTTTGGCAGTAATCATGGCGCTATGTTTGGCTATTTCCCTTGATGTGCAGTAGGAAGCGGTTTGTGTGGGCGTAAAGTTTGTGCAGAATTTACGCAGAGACGCAGGGAACGCAGAGGATCGCAGAGGTAGTGAGTGGTTTGTGAGTGGATTAAGTTTGTGTAGAATTTTTAACGCAAAGATGCAAAGACGCAAAGGGTAGGGAGTGGTTTGTAGTGCTTAGAACTGTTTGCGATGCCGAGTACTGTTGGCAATGCCGAGGAACGGCAAAACCAACAGTACTCGGCATCGCAAACGGTGCTACTTGAACATTCGAGGAACGAATGTCCAATGGCTTCCTTTTTCGTTGGAGCCTTGTTTGCAAAATTCTTGTAGATTTATCGTCTCGATTTTTAGAACATCAAGACCGCAGAGAATGCTTCTCTTATTTGCAACTTCGATTGGGCAGAAAATACTTCTATTTTAGAACTTCATTGGGTAGAGAATACTTCTATTTTAGAACTTCATTGGGTAGAGAATACTTCTATTTTAGAACTTCAGGAGTGCAGAGAATCTCTCACTCTCTCTTTCCTAAAAAGCTAAAGCAGATTTGAAGCCTACTAGGGTTTACCTTAAAAACTCACCCTACGCAAACATGAGTTGAAAAAAGTATTTTAAGGATTTAAATTTTCTTCCCAAAAGGGAGGAAAAATATGTTTCAAGATCTTCTTGATATTTATACGGATTACCTCATTAGCCAAAATAAATATGCAACAGCTACAGGGCTTTCCGTCC